>CAZWTV010000031.1:0-18399 GCA_964637225.1 uncultured Sediminibacterium sp. | reverse complement strand
CACTACCTTGAGGTGGTAGCGCCCACAACCGGGCATGGGAGTTCGAATCTACTCTTCCGCACAAAAAAAAGAGTCCATAATTTGGACTCTTTTTTTAATATGGAATCGCTATTTTTATAAAGAAGCAATTACATCATTGGCAGATCGAACATAGTCGCCATTTTTTGCTGCTTCTGCTAATTTAATACAAGTTTCAGCACTTGCTTTAGCACCTTTTTTATCCCCTAATTCTTTTTGTGCTTTTGATTTTAAAAGAAATAACCAATAAGCTGAGGGTGAAGCCTCAATAGCTTTGTTTACATTCAGAAGTGCTTTGTCATAGTCTTTATCCATATCAAAATAAAAATTAGCAGCAGCTTGATATGCTGCACCATTTACAGAAGCTCCTGTGAGAGAGGCTTCTACTTGTTTGCGAATGGTAGATTTTATATCTGTTTTTATGGGAACATTCACCAATGTTTTTGCCCATTGTAATGAAATAGTAGCTGTCTCAGGTGTTATGTTATTAATATTGATAGTAAAGGTTTCTGTAGAGTTAGATGTATTTTCTGGCTTTACTTTAACGCGAACCACATCTTCAGATTCTTTGTATTCAAAACTTCCCCAACCTTTAGAGTTTGTATTAAAAATAACTGTCCATTCATTTTCTCCAGGAATGGTGAATAAACCATAAGCGCCAGCTGCTAATGTCTTATCACCAATGGTAACTGGATCTGAAAAAGTAACTTTTGTGGCTCCATTAGCACCTGTTCTCCATACCATTCCTGTGGGTGCTAACAAAGTGCCATTGCCAAATGCGGCGCGACCTTTTAATCCGGGTCTTGAATAAACAATTTCAATTTTACCTAATCCAAAGTCTTGGCTAAGTGTTTGAGTAGGGCTAGCAGCAGGCATTTTAATTTGTGCTGTTGCTGATAAACTTAATAGCGTAATTGCAATAGAAAGTATTTTTTTCATGCGCATAAATTTTAGAGAGCAAACCTAGTTTATTTTCGGGTAGTAAGTATTTATTTTTTGTTATTTTTTAAAAGCAGGATGAAAACGATCTAAGGTATCTCTTAGGTATTCTCTATTAATATGGGTGTAAATCTCAGTGGTAGTGATACTTTCATGACCCAACATTTCCTGCACCGCTCTTAAATCGGCGCCGCCCTCCACCAAATGAGTAGCAAATGAATGACGAAAACTATGAGGTGAAATTGATTTTTTAATTCCCGACTTTATTATAAGGTCTTTAATAATATAAAAAATCATCACTCTGCTAAGCCCTTTACCTCGATTGTTTAAAAATAAAATATCCTCAAAGTTTTTAGCAGGTGTTTGATGTATACGAATATTGTCTTTGTATGATTTGATAAATTTTATAGCATCTGTACCAATAGGGATAAGCCTTTCTTTATTGCCTTTACCTATCACTCTTATAAAACCAAGATCTAGATATAAACAAGAAATTTTTAATTGAATAACTTCAGTGACTCTTAAACCAGAGCTGTACATGGTTTCTAAAATGGCTCTATTGCGACCACCTTCTGGTTTACTTAAATCTATATGAGCTATTAATTTTTCTATTTCTTCAAAACTTAATACATCGGGTAATTTTCTACTTGTTTTGGGACTGGGTAGTAAAGTGGTGGGGTTGACTGTGCATATTTGCTCTAATAGACAATATTTAAAAAATGATTTTATACCAGAAATGATTCTAGCTTGTGAACTTGGAGCCATTTCCATATTTCCAATGCATTGTAAAAAGGATTGTAAATGTTCTAAAGTAATATCGGAGGGGTTTAATGTGTATTGATTACTTTCTAAATAGTTTGTTAGTTTATCAATATCTCTTAAATAGGCTTCAATAGAATGTTCGCTCAAAGACTTTTCAAGTTGTAAAAATGCTTTAAATCCTTTTTTATAGCTAACCCAACTCATATATTTAAATAAAAGATTTGATAGTTATGTATTAATGATTTTATTTCGCATCTGATTAATTGAAAATATGAAAGTAAATTTAAGGTCATTTAAGCAAAAAGTAAGGTATAATGGTAAGCAATTAAAATCGTTTTTAACAAAATTAGAAAAGAAAACACCTAAAGGCTTAGATCAATTAACAAAGCAAGTAGATTCATTGGTATGGAAGGAAATAGATTGTCTTTCATGTGCGAATTGTTGTAAGACAATGAGTCCTACCTTTTCCCCTGCAGATATTAAAAGAATTTCAAGTCATTTTCAAATGACACCTGCGGCCTTCAAAGAAAAATGGTTGGAATTTGATAAAAAAGATAAAGATTGGTTAAATAAATTGCAACCTTGTCAGTTTTTAAATTTAAAAACAAATAAGTGTAGTATTTATGATATAAGACCGGCAGATTGTGCAGGATTTCCTCATTTGACCAAAAGAAAAATGACAGAATACATGCATGTGCACAAACAAAATGTGGAACTATGCCCTGCAACTTATAAAATGGTTGAAAAAATGCAAGAGCTAGTTGGCTAAAAATAGACATCTTCAAAAAAGTTTAATTCCCATTTATCTTTTCTGTTTTTGAAAATAGTAATTATATCAAATTGTAAATAGACCCATACTGGATTTTGGTATTGAAATAATGCAGCTGCATTTTTTAAAAATTGCATTTTTTCTTTTCTAATGAACGATTCAGGATAGCCATATTCAACGCTGGATCTTGTTTTTACCTCTACAATATGTAAATATTTCTCTTTACTGGCTATGATATCAATTTCTAAATGTTTTACTCTCCAGTTTCTATAAAGAATATGATAGCCTTTTTGAGTGAGGTAAGAAGCAGCCATATTTTCTCCAAAATTTCCAATTTCTTTGTTGTTGCACATTTAAAATTCATTTAGCTTTATCCTAAAGCATAAAATACGATAATCTTTGGTTATGCAAAAAGCGTATAAATTACAAGGAAAATATAAGCATTATGATTGGGGAGGCAATCAATTTCTTCCTGAATTAATGCAGGAAGAAAATGTAAATCATTTGCCTTATGCTGAATATTGGATGGGAGCACATCTTTCAGCACCTTCCTTTATTGAAACCAAAGAGGGCCCAAAAGATTTATCCGTTTTAATTCAAAAAGCACCTGAAATTTGGTTAGGAAAAAAAATTGCAAAAAAATTTAACAACTTACCTTATTTATATAAAGTATTAGATGTGCAAGATATGTTAAGTATTCAAGTACATCCAAGCAAAGAAAATGCCATTATAGGTTTTAATAAAGAACAGCAATTGGGTATTGCTTTAGAAGCTCCCCATAGAAATTATAAGGATAATAATCATAAGCCTGAAGTAATGGTAGCACTCAGTGATTTTTGGTTGCTGCATGGTTTTTTAGCACCAGAAATTTTGAAGGAAAGGTTGTCAGCTTTTTCTTTTACTAAACCCTTGCTCAAATTTTTTAAGGGCAATGATTATAAAAAATTGTATGCCTATTTTATGCAATTACCTACTGCAGACTCAGATGCCATATTAAAGCCTTTATTAGAGGAAGCAAAAAAGGAAGTAGTCAAAGGAAAAATGACAAAGAAAAGTCCTCATTGGTGGGCTCATAAATATTATAAAGACGGCGTACCTTCTAAAAATATTGATAAAGGTATTTTTTCTATTTATATACTGAACATTGTAAACATTGCTAAGTATCAAGGCATATTTCAAGGTGCCGGAATTTTACATGCCTATTTAGAAGGACAAAATATAGAGCTAATGGCTAATAGCGATAATGTATTAAGGGGTGGATTAACTTCAAAACATGTAGATGTAAATGAACTAATGCAACATGTACATTTTATACCAACCCAACCTAAAATAATAAAAGGTAAAAATATAAATGAACTGGAAATAAATTACAGTTGTCCAGTCCCTGATTTCGGTTTAACAAAAATTGTAATAAAGGGGGGCGATCATTATACAATTTCTACACATAGTTTAGAGATATTATTAGTGTTAGAGGGTGAAATTATCATAGAGAATCAATTATATAGTAAAGGAGAGGCCGTTTTATTAGTTCCCAGTGCGAAGGTCAAAATAAAGGCTAAGTTAGACACTATTATTTTTAGGTCCTTTGTTCCTAAATAGCTTATACACATATGAGGAAAATGATTATGCATCATTAATTAGATGAATATACTATATTTGTTATATAGTTTTAATAATTTATACCTTACATTATATAAAAATTACAAGATGAGATTGAATAAGCAAATAATTCTAGCTTTAATTATAATGATTCTTACTAGTGCACTTTATCGTGTGTTACCTGGAAGACCCTTCGGATTTGCACCTCAAATAGCTATAGCATTATTTGGAGGCTCTTTATTTGTAAGTCAAAAAAAATACGCTTTTTTATTGCCTATCATATCACTATTTATTTCAGATGTTTTGTACCAACTCTTATATAATTATCATTTTACTGTGATCCAAGGTTTTTATCAAGGCCAGCTATTAAATTATGTATTAATTGCCAGTACTGCTGTTTTTGGATTTGGATTGCAAACTAATAAGCTTTCTAAATATATAATTGGATTTTTAAGTGCACCCACTGCTTATTTTTTAATATCTAACTTTTTAGTTTGGGCACAGGGAGGAGGGTATCATCGTCCATTTACCACTACAGGCCTAATTCAAACAATGGTGGATGGTTTACCTTTTTATCCTTACAGTTTAGCAGGAACCTTAGTCTTTGGTGCAATTTTATTTGGATCTTTTCGTTTACTTATTCCAAAGTTTAAAGCCCTGTAAACAAAGTTGCATCAATTGTGGGATGTCTTTTACTTTCTATTTTGAATTGAGTTCATTCAGCTCAAAGACCTCATCTATTTTCCATGGACCCTTGTCGGCAGCTTCTGTTGCAATCATATCACATCTATTATTGTATACATTATCACTATGACCTTTTACCCAATGAAATTGAATTGAAAAATGGGATGCAATAGTATGATATGCTAACCAAAGGTCTTTGTTTTTTTTACCGCCTTTAAAATTGGTTTTAATCCAATTATCTAACCATTTTTTTTCAACCGACTCCACCACATATTTGCTATCAGTGTAAATGTGAACAGGTAGGGTTTTTGTTTTTAAGGCACTTAGAGCTTTGATTACAGCTAACAATTCCATCCTATTATTAGTGGTTTTGCGAAAAGCTTCACCCATTTCTTTCATTTTTCCTGACCACATTAAAATGGCGCCATATCCCCCTGGACCTGGGTTACCCCTTGAAGCACCATCTGTATATATCACAATTTTATCCATTAATTTTTATAAATAACTGATAATAAGTAGTATACATAAATATACAACACCCTTAAATATTTTACTAATATATTTAATGTGTTGTTTGTACACATATATTCCATTAACTTTAAACAGTTATCTCACGGGTGTGGGAGACTAATTGATTTTATGGGCATGAAATTTAAAACTGTTAAAATTAGTTTCTATTTAAAGTATCAAACTCATTTTGGACAAAGTATTTGGGTATTTGGAAATCATCCTTCCTTAGGTGGGGGACAGCCACAAAAAGCGCTTCCACTTTCTTATTTAAATGACAATTTTTGGGTTTTAGAATTAAATTTTCCATTCACAGATCAGAAAATTGAATATCATTATTTAATTAGGGAAGAAAATGGAAAAGAACTAGTAGAATGGGGTAATGATAAAATTTTAGATCTAAGCTTAGGCATCACTAAAGACTTGATATTAGTAGATACTTGGAATTTCGAAGGACAGGTAGAAAATGTTTTTTATACAGAGCCTTTCATTAAGACATTGTTAAAAGAAAATAAGCAGGGAATTGTTGCAAAAAAAATAAAAAAAAATAATACTCATTTATTTAGAGTAAAAGCGCCTGTCTTACAAAAAGGACAAACACTTGCCATTATTGGAGAGTGGCCCTTGCTTGGGAATTGGGATACACAAAAAAGTATTCCACTTTCTAAAATAAAAAATTCCCCCTATTTTGAAATTGCCTTGCAGCTTGACGATGTAAATTTTCCTTTATTTTATAAATATGGGATTTATGATAATAATAAAAAATTATTCATAAGTTATGAAACAGGTCAAAATAGAATATTGTGGGCTGGTGCACAAAAAAATAAATTGATTATTTGTAATGATGGTTTTGCATCACTCACCAATCACTACTGGAGAGGGGCAGGGGTAGCTATACCGGTATTTTCACTTAGGTCGAATGAAAGTGGAGGAGTGGGAGAATTTTCTGATATTAAATTATTAGTCAATTGGTCAAAAAAAATAGGACTCTCTTTAATTCAGTTATTACCCGTAAATGACACTACTGCCAATCATACATGGAGCGATTCTTATCCCTATGCAGCAATATCTGCCTTCGCACTTCATCCCTTATACCTTCGAATCGAGGAGTTGTTGTTAGCTAAGCAAAAAAAACTAATTGAAGCTTTTTTACTACAAAAGCAAAAATTAAATACATTAGAACAAGTCGATTATGAACAGGTGATGCATTTAAAGTGGAAGACTTTAAGAGTTTTATTTGATCATAATGGTAATAATGATTTGGCCACTGAAGATTTTAATGATTTTTTTGAACTAAATAAACACTGGTTGGTGCCCTATAGTGTTTTTTCTTATTTAAGAGAGTTACATGGAACTGTTAATTTTAACGCTTGGCCAACACATTCAAAGTATAATGAAGAGTCCATTCAAAAACTAATTCAACCTAATGCTAAAAGCTTTAATGAAATCCGTTTTTATTATTATATCCAATATCATTTACATAAACAATTAAAGTCTGCTACCCATTATGCTAATAAAAATGGAATTATAGTAAAAGGTGATATACCTATTGGTGTTTATAGATTTGGAGTAGATGCATGGCAGCATCCTAATTTATTTCACATGGATAGGCAAGCCGGAGCTCCCCCAGATGATTTTACGGAAAAAGGACAGAATTGGGGTTTCCCCACTTATCATTGGCAGAATATGGCTGCTACTAATTACAGTTGGTGGAAACAGAGGTTTGAGCAAATGCGTATATATTTTGATGCTTTTAGAATTGATCATATTTTAGGATTTTGTAGAATCTGGAGTATACCCATTCATGCAGTAGAGGGTATCATGGGTAGGTTTATTCCTGCTCATGCCATTCGTCAAGAAGAATTTATTAATAAAGGAATTTTATTTGATGCTGCTAGATTTACACAACCCTATATTAACGATACTATTCTTTTACAAATATTTGGGTCTGACAATGCCTATGTGAAAAAAAATTACTGTCTTAAGGGAGAGGAAGGTCTATATCATTTTTTACCCACTTTTCAAACCCAAATTCAAGTAGTAAATCATTTTAAATTATTGCCACAGGATGCATGGCATAGTAAAATTAAAAATGGATTATTGCAGTTATTATCTAATGTCATTTTATTTGAAGATGATACTGCGGGTTCTTATCATTTTAGATTTAATATAGAAGGAAGTTATTCATTTAAGTATTTAGATGAAAACACTAAAAATGGTTTGAGGGAATTATACAATGATTACTTTTTTGTTAGGCAAAATAATATCTGGGAGCAGGAAGCCTTGGCAAAATTACCCTACTTAAAAAGAGCCACTAATATGCTTGTTTGTGGTGAAGATTTAGGTTTAGTACCTGCTTGCTTACCCACAGTAATGAAACAATTGGGAATTTTAAGTTTAGAAGTACAAAGAATGCCAAAAGCAAGTAATTCTGTATTTTTTAATCCTAAAGAGGCGCCTTATTTAAGTGTCGTTACCCCTTCCTCTCATGATACCAGTACCATTAGAGCCTGGTGGGAGGAAGATCCAAATAAAATAAAGCAATTCTTTCATGAACAATTAGAACAAAACACCGATCCACCCAATTCATGCGAACCTTGGATTATAAAAAAAATCATGCTACAACATTTGCATTCACCCGCCATGTGGTCTATATTTCAATTACAAGATTATCTTGGGGTAGATGTTACTTTAAGAACAACAGATTCCCGTATGGAAAGAATTAATGATCCTTCCAATGCGAATCATTATTGGCGTTATAGGATGCATCTTTATTTAGAAAATTTAATTCAATCTCAGCATTTTAATGAACAATGGAAAATAGCTATTAAAGAAGCTGGTCGATAGATAAGCCTATTTTGTAACTTCGCTAAAACTAAATCAAGTGCAATTAGATTTTTGGGAACAAAAATTACCCTTTGAATATCCTTTCACCATTTCTAATGGGAGAACTAAAACACATCAACATAGTTTAATAGTGAGATTATCTATGGGACAGTGGCAGGGTTTTGGAGAAGCGCCCGCCATTGCTTACTATGATGTTACTGTGGATGCCATGATAACGCTTTTAGAAAAAAATAGAAAAATTATTGAAAAATTTGCTTTAACAGATCCAGAACGTTTTTGGCATTTTTTACATCATTTATTTCCTCAAGATTCATTCTTGGTGGCGGCTTTAGATATGGCAGCTTGGGATTTGTATGGACAAATGAAAAAACAACCCTTATACGAAATTTGGAGAACTCCTTGGACTGAAACTAGTTCCATACCTATTTGTGATTATACCCTAGGTATTGATACTATTGAAAAGATGGTGGAAAAAATGAAAGCACATCCATGGCCTATTTACAAAATTAAAGTTGGTACAGATTATGATATAGAAATGATAAAAGCCTTGCGAGCACATACCGATCAACCATTTCGTGTCGATGCCAATGCAGGATGGACAAAAGAGGAGGCCTTACAAAAAATTCCTATATTGGCTACTTTAGGGGTAGAATTGATTGAACAACCCTTGGCAAAAGATAATTGGGAGGCAATGGCAGAATTGAAAGAATGTTCAGTATTACCCTTAATTGCTGATGAATCTTGTGTTTTTGAAAAAGATGTTTCTCGCTGTGCAAATTATTTTCATGGTATCAATATTAAATTGACTAAATGTAGTGGATTGACGCCTGCACGTAGAATGATTCAAGAAGCAAAATCTCTTGGATTAAAAGTAATGATGGGAAGTATGAATGAATCAATCATTGGTTCAGCTGCGATTGCTCAATTTTTAGTACAACTTGATTATGTAGACATGGACGGACCCTTATTAATGACAACATGGAATGGGGTAGGGCTAGATTATGATGAACAGAATAATACAGGTAAAATAAAACCATTAAAAAAACCGGGTTTAGGTGTTCAATATTTTCCACCTTTTAAAAAACCATTATGACACCAGAACGTAGTGCCAAATTACTAAAGGTTTTAAGTAAACGGCAAGCCAACCTGACGGTGGTATTAGAAAATGTACAAGATCCTCATAATATTTCGGCTGTAATGCGAACCTGTGATGCAGTTGGTATTCAAGATATCTATGTGATCACTACCAAAATTCCTAGACATAAAAAATGGGGTAGCAAAAGTAGTAGTAGTGCATTAAAATGGTTAACTATACACTCATTTGATTCCTTAGAAGAATGTGTGAAGGAGTTAAGAAAAAAATATACTACCATTTTGACTACACATTTGTCTAGTGATGCTGTGAGTTTACATGAAATTAATTTTACTGAGTCAATTGCGCTTGTATTTGGTAATGAACATTCAGGTGTTTCTCAGGAATGTAGAGATCTAGCAGATGGTAATTTTATAATACCTCAAATGGGTATTATTCAAAGCCTGAATATATCGGTGGCTTGTGCAGTAAGTATTTATGAAGCTATGAGACAAAAAATGATTGCTGGGCATTATGATAAAATTTCTTTATCCCAATTTCAAATGAATGCCTTATTAAAACAATGGGGATTTGAGGATGAAAATTAATTTTACTTTTTACATTTGTTCAGGTACTGCTATACCTAGTGCACTCATTGCTTTTTGTAAAGTTGCGGCTGTTAAAATTCCTAACTGTATTCTCAATTGTTTCTTGGTTGCTGACGCTGCATTCGATATAGAGTGTTCTGCATAGAAAGTATTGAATAATTTAGCAAGGTTAAAAGCATAAATGGCAATTTTAGAAGGGTCTAAATTTTCGGCAGCTTCATACACCACTGAAGAAAACCCATATAGCTCCATTGCTAATTGTTTTTCTAAAGGCAGTAATTCATTTTCTGTGATAGTAACATCTGTTCCAGTCTTTCTTAAAATGCTTTTAATACGTGCATGTGTATATTGAATAAAAGGACCTGTAAATCCATGAAAGTCTATACTTTCTTCGGGATTGAATATCATTTTCTTTTTGGGATCTACTCTTAATAAAAAAAACTTAAGAGCGCCTAATCCTATAGTATTATAAAGTGTATTTAATTGTTCATCATTAAAATCGGATACTTTCCCCAATGCTTTTGTTTTTTCCTTAGATATGTTAATCATTTCATCTACTAAATCATCCGCATCCACCACCGTGCCTTCTCGACTTTTCATTTTTCCAGAGGGAAGTTCAACCATTCCGTAACTTAAATGATAAATTCCATCTGCCGCTTCTTGTTTTAATTTTTGGCAAATAAGTTTTAGTACTTTAAAATGATAGTTTTGTTCATCACCCACCACATATATACTAGCCTCTGTTTTAAATTCTTTTTGTTTTAATTGTGCAAGGCCAATATCTTGTGTAATGTAAACAGAAGTACCATCTTTACGACGTACAATTTTTTCATCTAAACCATCGGACGTTAAGTCAATCCATACTGAACCGTCTTCTTTTTGGTAAAATACTTTTTTATGTAAGCCTTCTTCAACTAATTCTTTGCCTAGTAAATAGGTATCACTCTCGTAATAAGTTTTAAAAAAGTCAGAACCAATTTTTTGGTAAGTGACTTCAAATCCTTCATATACCCATTGATTCATTTTCTTCCACAGATCCAGGGTGGCTTTATCGCCTTGTTCCCACTTTAATAACATTTGACTTGCTGCTTTTAAAATAGGTGCTTCTTTTTCAGCTAACTCTTGAGACATACCACTCGCCACTAATTGTTCTACTTCCTTTTTGAACATTTCATTGTATTTAACGTAATAATCGCCTACAAAGTGATCCCCTTTTTTATGTGTGGAAGCGGGTGTCGCACCATCAGCATATAATTGCCAAGCAATCATACTTTTACAAATATGAATGCCTCTATCATTTACAATACAGGTTTTAATAACTTCATGACCTTGTAATTTTAAAATTTCAGCAATACTCCAACCCAAGAAATTATTTCTCAAATGTCCTAAATGCAGAGGTTTATTGGTATTTGGTGAGGAATACTCAACCATAATTTTTTTTCTATCTGACACGGGAGGTACTAATTTTTCTGCAGATAGGTTTTTTATAAATTCAATCCAATAATGATCACTAATGGTAAAATTCAAAAACCCTTTTACAATATTAAATTCAGTAATAATACCAGGTAAGGCTTTTAACATCGAATTACCTAATTCGTTTCCAACTAGTTCAGGATTTTTACCTAATTTTTTTACAAACGCAAAAAGAACAATAGTATAATCTCCTTTAAATTCAGGTTTGGTAGCATTGACCAATACATCTTCAGGTTGTATTTTAAATTGATACAAACTAGTTAAGCTAGATGAAGCAGTTTGTTTTAAAAGAGTTATTAAATTCATAAAATGGGCTTGCCTATGGCAAAAGTAATTAATTAAGATTATCTTAGCGCATTGATGTTGAAACTACACGACTTTATTAGCAAATCAATTCTTGATGCTATAGACTGGTTTTATCCACTGTTCAAGAA
The DNA here is from genome assembly GCA_964637225.1 of uncultured Sediminibacterium sp. GTDB lineage: Bacteria > Bacteroidota > Bacteroidia > Chitinophagales > Chitinophagaceae > Sediminibacterium. The sequence continues at coordinate 6,687 of CAZWTV010000031.1, read as the reverse complement.
AATGATGCCCTTACAAACTTTTAGGTATGCTGCTTGTGGGGGTACCAATACTTTATTAGATATTACTTTATTTTTTATCTGTTATAACTATATTGTAGATAAACAAATTATTCACTTAGGGTGGGTAAGTATTAGTCCACATATTGCCTCCTTTATTTTCTCTTTTTGTATCACTTTTCCATTAGGCTTTTATTTAAGCAGGTATGTGATTTTTCAGCAAATTACAGTGACTAAAAGCAAACAAATTTTCAAATATTTTATTGTTGTGTTTTGTTGTATAATACTGAATTACATATTCTTAAAGCTATTTGTAGATCATTGGGGGTGGTATCCAACACTCGCCAAGGTGGTGACTACTTTTTTTGTGGTTATTTTCAGCTATACCAGCCAAAAGAATTTTACTTTTAAGGCTACTGAAAAGATGTAATTTTCTGCCTTTTCTACCCATTTTTTGGGCAAGTATGTCAAATAGCACCCTATTTATTAGCTAATTACTGCCATTTATGACATTTTTTCACCTTGGTAGATATATATATATTATGGCATAAAGATTGAACATCATATCATAATTAAATATTGAAAATCAATCATTATGGCAAAAATAATAGGAATTGACTTAGGTACGACAAATAGTTGCGTATCGGTTATGGAAGGGGGAGAACCGGTAGTGATCTCTAACGACGAAGGGCGTAGAACCACCCCTTCAGTGGTAGCCTTCTTAAAAAATGGCGAACGTAAAGTGGGGGATCCTGCTAAACGTCAAGCGATCACTAATCCTGAAAATACAATTTCAAGTGTAAAGCGTTTTATGGGTCGTCGTTTTAATGAAATTACAGAAGAGAAAACTCATTGGAGTTATAAAATTGGACAAGGGGAAAATGATACAGTTCGTGTAGACATTGACGGTCGTATGTACACACCACAAGAAATTTCTGCAATGGTTCTACAAAAAATGAAAAAAACTGCGGAAGATTATTTAGGTTCTGAAGTAACAGATGCTGTCATTACTGTGCCTGCTTATTTTAATGATGCACAAAGACAAGCAACTAAAGAAGCTGGTGAAATTGCTGGTTTAAATGTTCGTAGAATTGTTAACGAACCTACTGCAGCTGCTTTAGCATATGGGTTAGACAAAAAAAGTGTAGAACAAAAAATTGCTGTGTTTGACTTAGGTGGTGGAACTTTTGATATATCTATTTTAGATCTTGGAGATGGTGTATTTGAAGTAAAATCCACTAATGGAGATACTCATTTAGGAGGAGATGATTTTGATAAAGTGATCATGGACTTTTTAGCTGATGAATTTAAAAAACAAGAAGCTATTGACTTAAGAAAAGATCCAATGGCTTTGCAAAGATTAAAAGAAGCTGCTGAGAAAGCTAAAGTGGAACTAAGTTCTTCTTCAGAAACTGAAATTAATTTGCCTTATATCACAGCGGTTGATGGTGTGCCCAAGCATTTGGTTTTAAAATTATCAAGAGCAAAATTTGAATCTTTGGCTGATAATTTATTTACACGTTGTTTAAAGCCTTGTGAAATTGCTTTGAAAGATGCTGGATATTCAGTAGGTCAAATTGATGAAGTTATTTTAGTGGGTGGATCTTCAAGAATTCCTAAAGTACAAGAAATTGTAGAAAAGTTCTTTGGTAAAAAACCCAATCGTTCAGTAAACCCGGATGAAGTAGTAGCTATTGGTGCCGCTATTCAAGGGGCTGTATTAACAGGGGATGTAAAAGATGTTTTATTATTAGATGTTACTCCTTTGAATTTAGGTATTGAAACTATGGGAGGTGTTATGACAACTATGATTGCATCTAACACCACTATACCCACCAAAAAAACAGAAACCTATTCTACTGCAAGCGATAATCAACCTGGCGTTCAAATTCACGTATTACAAGGTGATCGCCCTATGGCCAATCAAAATAAGAGTTTAGGTATGTTTAACTTAGATGGTATCCCACCTGCACCAAGAGGAGTGCCTCAAATTGAAGTTACATTTGATATTGATGCCAATGGTATCTTAAATGTGAGTGCAAAAGACAAAGGTACTGGTAAAGAACAAAAAATTAGAATAGAAGCGGGTAGTGGTTTGACGAAGGAGGAAATTGAAAAAATGAAAGCGGAAGCTAAAGCCAATGAAGCAAATGATAAGATAGAGAAAGAAAGAGTAGAAAAGTTGAATCAAGCAGACAGTTTAATTTTCCAAACAGAAAAACAATTAAAAGAATTTGGCGATAAAATTTCTGCAGATAAAAAAGCTCCTATTGAAACTGCCTTAGCTAATTTAAAACAAGCACATGCTTCACAAGATGTAGCTAAGGTTGAAACTGCATTACAAGAAATGAATACTGCTTGGACAGCTGCAAGTGAAGAAATTTACAAAGCACAAGCTGCAGGTGCTGCAGGCCCAGATGCTGCCACAGGTGCCGAAGCCAATGGTGCTCAAGCGAACGCGGGAGCCAGCAATGATACCGTGGAAGATGCACAGTTTGAAGAAGTAAAATAAATTGACTCATAAAATTAGATACTCGTTTAAGATATCAATTTTATCAAATTAATAGAAGCCCTTTCATTGAATGATGAAAGGGCTTTTGTGTATAATTAGTCAAACAATTGGGGTAATATTTTATTTTACTTTACTTAGTTTTTATATTATTATAGTAATTTTACAGTTCAAAAATTCAATAAAAGAATTCGTATGGAAAATAATACAAATACTGCAGCGAAATGCCCATTTACAGGAGCTTCAACAGCATCAAAAATTACGAGTGCTGGAACAAGAAATACAGATTGGTGGCCCAATCAACTAAGATTAAATATTTTACGTCAGCAATCTTCTTTGACCAATCCAATGGGAAAAGATTTTAATTATGCTGAAGCATTTAATTCTTTAGATTTAAAAGCTGTTAAAAAAGATATCATAGACTTAATGACCCAATCACAAGATTGGTGGCCCGCAGACTATGGCCATTATGGACCTTTTTTTATTCGTATGGCTTGGCATAGTGCAGGAACCTATCGTACTACAGATGGTCGTGGGGGAGGAGGTGCAGGAATGTTGAGATTTGCTCCATTAAATAGTTGGCCTGATAACACTAATTTAGACAAAGCAAGATTATTGTTATGGCCCATCAAAAAAAAATATGGTCAAAAATTATCTTGGGCCGATTTAATGATACTTACCGGAAATTGTGCATTAGAATCTATGGGTTTTAAAACTTTTGGATTTGCAGGTGGTCGAGTAGATCTATGGGAACCACAGGAAGAAGTATATTGGGGTGCAGAACGCGAATGGTTAGGAGATAAAAGATATAGTGGAGATCGTGATTTAGAAAATCCATTAGCAGCGGTACAAATGGGATTAATTTATGTGAATCCAGAAGGTCCTAATGGTAATCCTGATCCCATTGCTTCAGCTAGAGATATTCGTGAAACATTTGCACGTATGGCTATGAATGATGAGGAAACAGTTGCTTTAATTGCCGGTGGACATACTTTTGGGAAAACACATGGTGCTGCTGATCCTGGAAAATATGTTGGCAAAGAACCTGCAGGTGCAAGTATTGAAGAACAAGGTTTGGGTTGGAAAAATACTTTGAACTCTGGCAATGGTGTAAATACCATAACATCTGGTTTAGAAGGAGCTTGGACAACAACTCCTACTAAATGGAGTAATAATTATTTTGAAAATTTATTTGGATTTGAATGGGAGTTGACTAAAAGTCCGGCAGGTGCGCATCAGTGGAAGCCTAAAGGGGGTGCAGGTGCAGGAACTGTTCCTGATGCACATGATCCTTCTTTGAAGCATGCGCCCACTATGTTAACTACCGATATTGCATTAAGAGTAGACCCTGCTTATGGTAAAATATCAAAAAGATTTTATGAAAATCCTGATGAGTTCGCCGATGCATTTGCAAGAGCATGGTTTAAATTAACCCATCGTGATATGGGACCACGTTCAAGATATTTAGGACCTGAAGTACCAAGTGAGATTCTAATTTGGCAAGACCCCATTCCAGCAGTAACTCATCAATTAGTGGATGCGTCTGACATTACCCAATTAAAGAATAAAATTTTAGCTACTGAAATTTCAGTTTCAGCTTTGGTGGCAACTGCATGGGCTTCTGCTTCCACTTTCCGTGGTTCTGATAAACGTGGTGGAGCCAATGGAGCTCGTATTAGATTAGCTCCTCAAAAATTTTGGGTAGCAAATAATCCAGCTCAATTATCAAAAGTTTTAGATGCTTTAGAGACAATTCAAAAAGAATTTAATTCTACTAATAAAGAAAAGCAAGTTTCACTGGCAGATTTAATTGTATTAGCAGGAGCAGCAGCAATAGAAAAAGCTGCTAAGCAAGGTGGTCATGAAATTAAGGTTCCTTTTGTTGCAGGAAGAGCCGATGCTACAGAAGAACAAACCGATGTCGCTTCTTTTGCAGTACTAGAACCTATTGCAGATGGATTTAGAAATTATATTAAACCACGTACGATGCTTTCTCCAGAAGATATGTTAATTGATAAAGCACAGTTATTAAATTTAACAGCACCTGAGTTAACAGTTCTTGTGGGTGGTCTTCGTGTGTTAGATACTAATTTCGATAATTCAAAACATGGTGTATTCACGCATCAACCAGGTGTATTAAGTAATGATTTTTTCACTCATTTAATTGACGCCAGTATTACTTGGAAGGCAGCAGATGCACATCATTATATTTTTGAAGGAAGTGATCGTGCCACCGGTAAAGTTAAATGGACAGGAACAAGAGTAGATTTAATTTTTGGATCTAATACGGAGTTAAGAGCACTGGCTGAAGTTTATGCATGTGACGATGCTAAAACAAAATTTGTGAATGACTTTGTTGCAGCTTGGAGTAAAGTCATGAATTTAGATCGATTTGATTTAGCCTAATTGTAAAAAGTATAAGCCTTCCTGACTCACAGGAAGGCTTTTTTAAATAAAACCATTATGAAAAAATTAGGAACAATCCTATTCATTACTTTAATTACAATTAATAACTTGATAGCACAATCTTATAAAAGTATAGTCAAAAAATCATTGTATGAAAAGCAAACCCAAATAGTGAATGAGTTTAAAGAATTTTTATCTATACCTAATGTGGCTTCTCATCCCAAAGGTTTACAAGACAATGCAAATTGGATATTAAATTACATGAAGTCAAAAGGAGTGGATCAGGTTAGTTTATTAACACTTCCAAATAGTACCATGCCACCCGTTGTTTTTGGTGAAGTGAAAGTACCTGGGGCAACTGAAACAATAATTTTTTATGCGCACTATGATGGTCAGCCAGTTGATACTACCAAATGGTATGCAGGATTACATCCCTTCAAGCCTACCTTGTATACTGGAATGTATGAAAAAGGTGCTACTTTGTCGCCTTGGTTGACACAAGGAAGTAATTATGATTTGAATGCAAGAATATATGCTAGAGGCGCTTCCGATGATAAAGCAGGCGTGATGGCTATAATTAATGCCTATGCCCTTTTAAAAACATTGAAAATTTCTCCTACAGTTAATATTAAATTTTTTTTCGAAGGTGAAGAAGAAGCTGGCTCTCCCCACTTAGAAGAGTTACTTGACATTTATAAAAATAAATTATCAGCTAATTTTTGGATTATTTGTGATGGCCCTGTGCATCCCACAGGAAAAAAACAATTGGTAATGGGTGTAAGAGGAGATACGCATTTAGAACTCACCGTTTTTGGGCCCAAACGTCCACTACATTCTGGCCATTATGGTAATTGGGTTTTGAATCCTGCTATGGAATTAGCTCGATTATTGGCCAGTATGAAAAATGAAAAAGGAGATGTTACCATAAAAGGTTTTTATGATGATGTGATTCCTTTGACAAACATTGAAAGACAAGCTTTGTCTAAAGTACCAAGTGTAGAAGCACAGTTAAAAGAAGAATTGGGTATTAAAGCAACTGAAAGAGAAGGGCCTTTGAATGATGCTTTACAATTACCTTCTTTGAATATAAATGGTTTTCAAAGTGCGGGAGTAGGAAAATATTCTGCCAATGTAATTCCTACGAAGGCTATAGCTTCTATAGACATGAGATTGGTAATGGGTAATGATTGGCAGCGGCAACAACAAAAAGTAATTGACCATATCAAAACTCAAGGATTTTTTGTAACGGAGGAAGAGCCTACCGATGAACAAAGAAAACAAAATCCTAAAATTTGTATGGTTATAAGAGATAAGAAAAGTTATAATGCTCAAAAAACATCTTTGGATCTTCCCTATGTCAAAAGAATTTCAAATGCAATCTCACTTGTGACTAATGAGTCTCCCGTTCTGCTTCCCACATTAGGTGGAAGTTTACCTTTATTTGTTTTTGAAAAAGTTTTACAAACATCACCCGTGACAGTTCCTATTGCGAATCATGATAATAATCAGCACGCAGAAAATGAAAATATCAAATTAAAAAACTTTTTTGACGGTATAGAGATTTTTTCATCGATCATGACTATGCATTAATAATTTTTTGTTGGAGAATAAAAAACGCCTTTTCTAAAAAGTAGAAAAGGCGTTTGTGCCCAGAACAGGAATCGAACCTGCACATCCTTGCGAACGCTAGATTTTGAGTCTAGTGCGTCTACCAATTCCGCCATCTGGGCAGGGTTGCAATATTACATCTTTAACGAAAATCTGCCAAAATACGA
>CAZWTV010000030.1:0-19125 GCA_964637225.1 uncultured Sediminibacterium sp. | reverse complement strand
CCTTTTTTTGTATTCTCCCACCAAAAAACTGCACCCTTTGGATTGCTTAATGTACTTTTTCTATAAGTAGGATAAAATAAATCCATATCTCCATCTTTATCTATATCATTAGCCCAAACCTGAAGCTCTCCAATTAAAGTGTTATCTTTTTCAATATAGTTGGACCTATATTCAAATTGGCTGCCTGTATTTTCATAATACTCTTGAATATAATCCCAGGGTGCTCCTACTTTTGATTGGGCGCTTCCCACTATCAAATCTAAGTCACCATCACCATCTCCATCAACCATATTAATTCTTTCGGCTGACTCTACTTCACCTAAAAAATAAATATATTTTTTGATGGTTTTTCCTACTACTGGATAATTTTTAACGCCCGATTTTGTTAGAACCGATAATGTTTGTGACATGTCAGTAGAAACGTATCGATTATTTTCATCTAATTGATTAACATATAAATTAATCATATCCATTTTACCATCTCCGTCAAAATCTAATTTATTTCCTATGGCTTGATTGAAGAAGTTAGGTTTGGATAAAGTACTTCTTTGAAATTTATTATCTCCTAAATTTTTTAAATAATCTCCATGATCTAAATCAGACAATAGTACATCGTCTTTTCCATCTAAATCCCAATCAAAAATTGTTAAATTAAAAGACAGTGGTTTATTGGGTTCATCAAGAATTTCTACTGGCTGGTATTGAAGTTTGCCTTTGGAAAGTAATAAACAGATATAATTACCAATATATTTTACTGTGCTTCCGGGGGCTCCATTTTGACCTGTCCACCACTCGCCCATATAAGATAAACCAAAATCTATAAATCCATCATTATTTAAATCACGGTAATCTATTATGATATGCTGTAAGGAATCTCTCACCAATGGTTTATAATCTTTAAGATTGAATGAATAAATTTTATTACCCAAATAATCATTGACTTCAAATATAGAAGGTAGAGGAGATTTTTCAGACACTCGTCGATAAGAAATAATATCTGGAACACCATCTTGATTAATGTCATAAAATGTACTTTTTCCTGCAGCATGGTCATTCCAGTTTATATCTGGAAATAAATCTGTATTTACAGCAGGAAGTATGGGTATATTAACAAGTGTGATTGATTTAGTACTTGTATTAGTGGGAGTAGCTTTTGAACTAACAGTTACTTGAACAGAATAATTTCCCATTCTTTTATGTCCAGGTATATTCAAATTTAAACTTGCTCCATTTACAGTTGTATCTAATTTGAAAATTTGTTTTGAACTATCAGTCCATGTAGTCAAAACAGAATATTGAAATCCTATTGCGGGCATTTTTGAGCTTACTGATATGATTAATGGAATAGTATCCACTAAATAATAAGTACCGGTGTCTAAATTAGTAGAAAATTTAACTGCTTCTTCAGGAACTACCACAACTGGTGGGGTAACAACAACTTCTGATTTTTTACAAGCAATGAGAAATATAAATCCCAAGGCAAAGAATAATTTTTTCATAAAAAAATTAATTTTATGCTCTTGGGGGTAGTCAAATATACAAAAAAGCCCCCAACTTTTATTGAGGGCTTGTGGCACCACCCGGGCTCGAACCGGGGACACAAGGATTTTCAGTCCTTTGCTCTACCAACTGAGCTACAGCGCCATCCTTGAGTTCAAAGTAAAATTTCCTTTATGAACTGGGGAGCAAATATAGGTTAGGTGGCCTTAAATTGCAAAAAATATGGATTCTTTATTGAAAAACAGATGTTTATTATGCAGAAGCAGCGACAATAAAAAAAGAGATAATTATTAAAGCCAAGCCCATCCATTGTTTGGGGCTGAGCCTTTCTTTGAAAAAGAAATAGCCAATAAGTACTGATAAAAGCTGGCTACTAATAATTAAAATATTAATTACCATAATTGGCAAATATTGATATGATATATTAATTGCTAATCCGCCAGCAACCAATAAAAATCCGAGTTTTAAATAAGTGAAAATATGTTTTGTACTTATATACTTCAATAAATTTTTTAGTAAACCATCTCTTATCACTAATACAAATCCAAAAAACATTGCAGTAGTTTCAATCACTAAACTAAAACCAAGTGGCCCCCACCAACTAATTGGATAAGTATACAATGCATAAGAACTACCCCAAAAAAAGCTTGCTAATATTCCATATAACATTCCATTTTTTTGTTCTGTCGCGCTTGATTGTTGTTTTCCTTGAAAATAAAGAAGAAGCAAACCTATGGTTGAAAATAGGAAAGCAAATAAATAATTGGTTTTCCAAACTTCACCCACAATAAATACTGCTGTTAAAATGGTAAATAGTTTAATGGCAGATACAGGCACTACAATACTTACAGGTGCCCTTTGTATACCTTTTAAAAAAAATACTAGGCCGAAAATATTAAATATGCTTAATGCTATAGTTAATAAAAAAGGCATGTCTAAGTTCAAAGTATGCACCGTCCATCCTTTAAAAAAAACATTTTCTCTATAACCAAAATATAAAATGGAAAAAATGGTGGAAGCAAAGATGCCCCTATAGAACATCCCAATTTGATAAGGTATTGTTTGAGTTACTTTTTTCCAATAAGAATTACTTATGGCAAAGCAAAGGGCACCAATTAAAACAAATAAAATCCCCATTATTAATATTGACAATTTTTAGGCGTTCTTGCAAAAGGAATCACATCTCTAATATTTGTCATGCCTGTAACAAATTGTATCATTCTTTCAAAACCTAATCCAAATCCTGCATGTGGAACGGTTCCAAATCTTCTGGTATCTAAATACCAACTCATCTCTTCTATGGGCACATGCATTTCTTTCATTCTTGCTTCAAGCTTTTCCAAGCGCTCTTCTCTTTGACTTCCACCCACAATCTCACCAATACCTGGTGCAAGAATATCCATTGCCGCAACCGTTTCTTTGCCTGGCTCACATCCGTCATTCATACGCATATAAAAAGCTTTGATGGCCGCAGGATACCCAGTTACAATGACTGGTTTTTTAAAATGCTGCTCTACTAAATATCTTTCATGTTCGCTTTGTAAATCAATGCCCCACTTTACTTCGTATTGAAATTTCTTTTTCTTATAATGGTTACTATTCAATAAAATTTGTATGGCCTCTGTGTAAGTAATACGTTCGAATTTATTATTTACCACTAATTCTAATTTTTCTTTCAAACCAAATCCACTTCTTTTTTCTGTGGGCAATTGTTTTTCTTCTTCTGCTAATCTTGTATCTAAAAAATCAATATCGTCTTTATTATTTTTTAAAACATAGTTTATTAAATATTTAATAAACTCTTCTGCTAAATTCATGTTGTCCTCTATATCATAAAAAGCCATTTCGGGTTCTATCATCCAGAATTCTGCTAGGTGTCGAGTCGTGTTTGAATTCTCTGCTCTAAAAGTTGGACCAAAAGTATAAATTTCAGAAAAGGCCATTGCTCCCAACTCACCTTCTAGTTGTCCGCTTACCGTTAAGTTAGTTCCTTTGCCAAAAAAATCTTGTGTGTAATCTATTTCTCCTTTATCGTTTTTAGGGGCGCCCTCTAAAGGAAGAGTGGTTACTTTAAACATTTCTCCTGCACCTTCTGCATCAGAGCTTGTAATAATGGGAGTATGCAAATACACAAATCCTTTATCATTATAAAATTGATGAACAGCAAAGGCAAGTGCGTGTCTAATTCTAAATATAGCTCCAAATGTATTAGTGCGAAAACGTAAATGTGCAATCTCTCTTAAAAACTCTAGAGAATGTTTTTTGGGTTGTAGTGGAAATTTTTCTGCATCACTATCTCCCAAAATTTCTATAGTTTTCGCTTTAATCTCTATGCTTTGCCCCTTTCCCAAGCTTTCTACCACCGTACCTATAACTTTTAAAGAGGCGCCAGTGGTTACACGCTTTAAAGTAGCTTCATCAAATTCTCCTAGTGTTGCTACAATTTGAATATTGGCATTGGTACTTCCATCATTAAGAGCAATAAATTGATTATTTCTAAAAGTGCGCACCCAGCCCATTACGACCACTTCGCTACCAGAAGGAACGCCTAACAATAATTGCTTTATTTTTATTCTCTGATTGAACATAATCCTAATTTCGAATGGCAAAGATAATTGGTTTCCAGGGCCAAACACCCTGTTTTTAGTATAAAAACTAATAAAAAATTGTTTTTTTGTAAAAAAATTCGCTTAACATTGCAGTAGCAAAGAGCAAAAGATTCTTTTTAATATCAAAAGCTCTCATCCCATTTACAATATATCATATACAGTCATTATAATTTCGACTGCAATTTCAATAAGTGTTCAAATAAGCCCAAATCTTAACTTGATTTTTTAAATAAACCATAGTTCAAAGTGCCAGAAAAAGAAGACAAACCAAAAAGGGGTCGTAAAGCTGTAGCAACTACCCCGGCTACAAAAAAAGCAGTAAGCTCTAAAAAGGCAGAACCTTCAAAAAACACTACAGAAGATGAAAAGGCTTCTAAAATTGCCAAAGCTTTATTTGGTGATGAGAGTGCAGCAAGTAGTGATGCGGCTAACGAGTCAACTCCCGTTAATACACCGGCCCCGACTCAAAATTCTGCAGATCAAAACAACGGTACTATTACCAATAATGGTTCTAGTCAATTACCTGCTCAACGTTATCCTCAACCTAAAAAAGAACCCTTATTTAGTGTTGAGTTTGACGGCGTCATAGAGTCTGAAGGTGTTTTAGAGATGATGCCCGATGGATATGGTTTTCTTCGCTCTTCAGATTATAACTATTTATCTTCTCCCGATGATGTCTATGTATCTCCTTCTCAAATAAAATCGTTTGGTTTAAAAGTGGGTGATACTGTTCATGGTACGGTTCGTGTTCCTCGTGAGGGTGAAAAATATTTTGCTCTAACTAAAGTACAGTTGGTAAATGGAAAAAATCCAGATGAAATTCGAGATCGAATTCCTTTTGATTATCTAACACCCATTTTTCCTTTTGAAAAATTAAATCTATATACTTCTGCGACTAATTATAGTACTCGTATAATGGATTTATTTACTCCTATTGGTAAGGGACAAAGAGGTTTGATTGTGGCACAACCAAAAGTGGGTAAGACAATGTTATTAAAAGAAGTGGCTAACGCAATTGCTGCGAATCATCCAGAATGTTATTTGATAATTTTATTAATAGATGAAAGGCCCGAAGAGGTAACCGATGTTGAACGTTCGGTAAAAGGAGAGGTGATTGCTTCTACCTTTGATGAACCAGCAGAAAAACACGTGAAGGTTTCATCAGTTGCATTACAAAAAGCAAAACGATTAGTAGAATGCGGGCACGATGTAGTAATATTATTAGATTCAATTACTCGTTTGGCTCGTGCGCACAATACAGTGGCTCCAAGCTCTGGTAAAGTATTATCGGGTGGCGTAGAAGCTACTGCACTACTTCGTCCTAAACAATTTTTTGGTGCCGCACGTAAAATTGAAAATGGTGGATCCCTTACTATACTAGCCACTGCTCTTATTGAAACCGGTTCAAAAATGGATGAAGTTATTTTTGAAGAGTTTAAAGGAACAGGTAATATGGAATTAGTATTAGATCGTCGATTAGCCAATAAACGTATTTTCCCTGCTATTGATTTAGTTGGTTCAAGCACACGTCGTGACGATTTATTATTAGATAAAGATGTTTTAGGTAGAATGAATATTCTTCGTTTATTCATAAATGATATGAATAACGATGAGGCGATGAACGAATTATTAAAACGCATGCGTGGCACCAAAGACAACGAAGAGTTTTTAGCCAGTATGAATCGATAAATAAAAAGGCCCTTAAAAAATAAGGGCCTTTTTATTTTAGTCTTTAAAATAATTACTGTTCTCTATTTCTTCTCGCACTTTTTCTGGTACTAGATAACGAATTGTAATTCCATTTTTTCTATTATTGCGAATTAAGGTAGCAGATAATTGTAACAGGGGTGCTTCCAAAATTAAAACACGCGCACCATATTCATTTTTTATATCGAAACCATCTCTTTTATATACAATGAATGAATAATTCTTTATTAATGTTTCGTAGTTTTTCCACTTTGGCAAATTCTGAAAACTATCGGCTCCCATGATTACAGAAAATTCATGCTGTGGATATTTTTCTTCCAAATAAATAAGTGTATCAATTGTGTAAGAGGGCTTGGGTAAAGAAAATTCTATATCAGACACTTTTAATTGTGTGTCATCTTCAATAGCGAGCCTGGCTAAATGTAATCTATCGTATTCATTTAGTAAACTTCCTTGCGGCTTTAAAGGATTTTGAGGTGAAACCACTAACCATACTTGATTTAAATCTGAATGATTGGCCACATAACTAGCCACCATTAAATGGCCATTATGAATAGGATTAAATGAACCAAAAAACAAACCAATCTTCATTTTATAAATTATTGATTATCAATTACTTGATTCTGTATTAGCAGTAATAAAAATACTATCTGCCTCATTCATTCTAAGGCTTAATTGATACCCCGCCACAGATATAATGATTGGATCTCCAAGTGGTGCAATTTGTTCTACACTAATTCTCTCTCCAGGGATACAGCCCATTTCCATTAATTTTAAAAAGATTTCATCATTTTCAAAAGAATGAATCATTCCCGACTCCCCCATTTTAAGTTCAGATAGTTTCTTCATATTAATTATTGCAAAGATAGTTTCTGTTTTACACAAATAGTTACGAAATTTGGAGCATTGAAAAACAATATCTTATGTGCATGAAAATCTCTTTTAATAAGGCCGATAGAAATGCTATACTTGCCAATCGTGTAGCGTTAAAGGCATTCTTAGAGAGATCTCTCAAAAAAGAGGGTATAACCGTTGAAACACTAGAATATGTTTTCTGCTCTGACAAATTCTTGCTTGAAATAAATAAAACCTACCTAAAACACAATTTCTATACCGATATCATAAGTTTTGATCTTTCTGAGACCAAAGGAAAGCTCATTGGTGAGGTTTATATAAGTGTTGACCGAGTTAAGGACAATGCAAAAATCCTCAAAATCTCTTTTAAAGAGGAATTATTAAGGGTAATATTCCATGGTGCCCTTCATTTTTGTGGTTATAAGGACAAAAAACCATCCGATATCAAAAAAATGCGCTTCTTAGAAGATAAATGGGTGAAGTCATACCAAAAATCGATTTCATAGGTAGTTAATCGATTTCATACATTATGAAATGTTCCACGTGGAACATTTGGTCTTGATTTTAAAAAGTCTAAATTGTTCCACGTGGAACAATTTAGTTTAGAATTGCTTAGTATTCAATACCGGCTTATCTTTGCACACTTATTATGTTTCCTAAATACAATATTATAGTAGTTGGTGCTGGCCATGCAGGTTGTGAAGCGGCAGCGGCAGCGGCAAACATGGGGTCCAAGGTTTTATTGGTGACAATGAATATGCAAACTATTGCCCAAATGAGCTGTAATCCGGCTATGGGTGGTATAGCCAAGGGGCAAATAGTAAGGGAAATTGATGCGCTTGGGGGATATAGTGGTATAGTTACCGACCTTAGTACTATTCAATTTCGAATGCTTAATAAAAGTAAGGGTCCAGCAATGTGGAGTCCAAGGGCACAAAACGATAGGCAATTATTTGCTTCTAAGTGGAGAGAAATGCTCGAAAATACTCCTAATGTGGACTTTTATCAGGATTCGGTGAATGAATTAATCATAAAAAACAATAGAGCTTGTGGGGTTATAACCAGCTTGGGTCATAAAATTGAGTCAGATGCAGTAATTATTACAAGCGGAACTTTTTTAAATGGTATAATTCATATAGGTGAAAAACAAATTGGGGGCGGAAGGGTGGCAGAAAAATCGGCAACTGGTATAACCGAACAGCTTATTTCTTTTGGTTTGGAGTCGGACCGCCTTAAAACTGGCACCCCTCCAAGAGTTGATGGAAGAAGCCTAGATTATTCAAAAATGGAAGAGCAGAAGGGAGATGAGGAGGTTGTGGGTTTTTCTTATTTAGATATACCAAGAATTAAATCCGCCGAACAGCGTTCATGTTGGATAACTTACACAGATTCAACGGTTCATGAAATATTAAAGACTGGTTTTGATCGCAGCCCAATGTATCAGGGAAGAATTGAGGGTGTGGGGCCTAGGTATTGCCCAAGTATTGAAGATAAAATTAACCGATTTGCCGATAGAGAAAGACATCAATTATTTGTAGAGCCAGAAGGCTGGAATACTGTAGAAATATATGTAAACGGGTTTAGTACAAGTTTACCAGAAGAAGTACAATACGAAGCTCTTCGTATGGTTCCTGGGTTTGAAAAAGCAAGAATGTTCAGACCGGGATATGCTATTGAGTATGATTATTTTCAACCCACCCAATTAACTTATACCCTTGAGACAAAAGCTATTAGTAATTTATTTTTTGCGGGACAAATAAATGGAACCACTGGATATGAAGAAGCAGCATGTCAAGGAATAATGGCGGGTATAAACGCTCATCTAAAAATTAATGAAAAAGCGCCTTTAATTTTAAAAAGATCTGATGCTTATATTGGAGTATTAATTGACGATCTGATAAGCAAGGGAACCAATGAGCCCTATAGAATGTTTACATCAAGGGCAGAATTTAGAACTTTGCTAAGACAAGATAATGCAGATTTAAGATTAACCGAACTAAGCCACCAGATTGGATTTGCAAGCAAAGAAAGATTGCGCAAAGTAGAAGAAAAAACAAATCAAGTAAATGACATAAAAAATATTCTTTCATCACAAAATGTTCTACCTGAACAAATCAATGGGCTTTTGTCTAGTGTTGATTCAATGGTCATTTCAGAAAAACAAAAAGCTTCGAAACTATTACTCAGGCCCAATATTAGTTTAATTCAAATCACCGAAAACTGTGTTGAATTAAAAGAAAAATTAAAACACAAAGAAGCGGATCATTTAGAACAAGCCGAAATACAAATTAAATACGAACGATATATAGAGAAAGAAAAAGAGATTGTAGATCGTATGTTGACCTTAGAAAATAAAATGATCCCCGAAAACTTCGATTACGATAAACTATCTGCTTTGTCAATTGAAGCGCTACAAAAATTCAAAAAAGTGCGTCCGCTTACAATTGGACAGGCCAGTCGTATCAGTGGTGTAAACCCAAGTGATATACAAATTCTAATGGTCTTTATTGGGCGCTAACCATTTATAAAAAAACTTCAATCTATCTGTTTTTCACAAATTCTTTTTAGTAGTTTTAAGATCTTTCTAAACAACTAAAAATTAGAATCTCATGAAGCGATTTTATGTTTGGGCCATTCTTTTGTGCACCTCTTTTTCGGCTTTGGCACAGGAGACTTTTCCCATTAATGGTATTAGAGATATTCGTTCTGGCTTATATGCTTTTACGAATGCCACTATTATTCAAAATGATAAAACAAAACTTGAAAAAGCAACCCTATTAATTAAGCAAGGAAAAATTATTGCGGTTGGCGCTAATGTAACTATTCCAAAAGATGCGGTTTTGGTTAACTGCGAGGGAAAATATATATACCCCTCATTTGTAGATGCATTTACCGACTATGGTGTGGGTGCTCCGAAAAGAGCAGCTAGCGCTTTTAACTATGGAGGTCCTGGTCAATTTCTTTCTAATAAACCAGGGGCTTACAGCTGGAATCAAGCTATTAAACCCGAGGTGAATGCTGCAGATATCTTTAATGTAGATGAATCTGCTGCAAAAAATTATAGGGCCAATGGTTTTGGGTCTGTATTTACACATGTTAAAGATGGCATTGCTAGAGGAACGGGTGCAGTAGTAAGTCTTGCTACAGAAAATAATAATCAAGCGCTGCTTAAATCAAAAGCAGCCGCTGTGTATTCTTTTGAAAAGGGTTCATCTACCCAATCTTATCCAAGCAGTTTAATGGGTAGTATTGCATTGTTGCGTCAAACCTATTTAGATGCAAAGTGGTATCAAACAAAACCCTCTTCAGAAGGAACCAACTTGTCTTTAGAAGCATGGAACAATAGTCAAAATATACCTCAAATATTTTCCACCGATGATAAGTGGGGTGCTGTAAGAGCAGATAGATTGGGAGATGAGTTTGGTGTTCAGTACATCATTAAAGGGGGTGATAATGGATATCAAAGAATTGATGAGATTGTAAAAACAAAGGCCAATTATATTTTAAATGTAGATTTCCCAGAAGCAATGGATGTAGAAGATCCTAATGATGCTCGCTTTGTTTCCTTAGCCGATATGAAACACTGGGAATTAGCGCCCACCAATTTGGGGGCTTTTGAAAAAGCCAATATTAGTTTTAGTATTACTAGTAGCGATTTAAAAGATAGTAAAACGTTTTTAGCAAATCTTAGAAAAGCTATTCGTTATGGTTTATCAGAATCTAAAGCATTAGAAGCCTTAACAAAAACTCCTGCAACCTTATTGGGCGTTTATGACCAAGTGGGTTCTCTAGAAGCGGGCAAGTGGGCCAATTTCATAATTACTACCGAACCTATTTTTTCAACTAGTGCAAAAATTATAGAAAACTGGGTACAAGGAAATAAATATGAAGTGGCTGAAAGCGAATGGAACAACTATGCTGGTAAATATAAATTAACCGTAAATACAGGGGGAAGTATAACAGATTATAATTTAGAAGTTAAAAAAGATTTATCTGCATCCATCATTGGCACAGATACGTTAATGGCAAAAATTACTATCAACGAATCTTTGGTTAAAATTTCTTTTCCAAATAAAAAAGGAAGGGGCGCTGAACAAATAAGATTGGGGGGCGCCATTGTGGGTAATAAATGGTCTGGTATTGGAAGCGACCCTTCTGGGAATAAAAACACATGGACCGCCTCTTTTGTAGGCCCCATGACAAGTAGCGCAGATACTAAGAAAAATACTGACTCTGTTAAAGCACTTGCAAAAATTACTTATCCATTTGCGGGATTTGGGAATGAAAAAATACCAACACAAGAAACCATTTTAATTAAAAATGCAACCGTTTGGACCAATGAAAAAGAAGGTATTTTAAATAATACTGATGTGTTGCTGAAAAATGGAAAAATTGCAAAAATGGGAAAAGATATAAACGAAGCGGGTGCAAAAATTATTGATGGTACCGGCAAACACTTAAGTCCAGGTATTATTGACGAACACTCTCATATTGCCGCTTTATCTATTAACGAGGGCGCACAATCGGTTACCAGCGAAGTGCGTATTGCTGATAACTTGAATCCAGAAGATATCAATATATATCGTCAACTAAGTGGTGGTGTAACCTCCTCTCATATCTTACATGGTTCTGCTAATACTGTGGGCGGACAAACTCAATTAATTAAACTTCGTTGGGGCGCCAACGATCAGGATTTAAAATTTGCTGGTGCAGATCCATTTATAAAATTTGCACTTGGTGAAAATGTTAAGCGCACCACTAGTACCAATAACAATCGTTTTCCTGATACAAGAATGGGTGTTGAAGAGGTTTTGAACGATGCATTTGATAGGGCTGTAGATTATCAAAAAGCAATGAAAGAAAATCCAAACACCAGAAGAGATCTTGAGCTAGATGCTTTAGTAGAAATTTTAAACAAAAAACGTTTTATTACTTGTCATTCTTATGTACAACCAGAGATTACATACATGATGCGCGTTGCAGATAAATATAATTTTACTGTAAACACTTTCACACATATTTTAGAAGGTTATAAAGTAGCTGATAAAATGAAAAAGCACGGGTCTAGCGCTTCTACTTTTTCAGATTGGTTCATGTATAAAACAGAGGTTCAGGATGCCATTGGATATAATGCTGCTATTATGCAAAAAGTGGGATTGAATGTTTGTATCAATTCAGATGATGCTGAAATGGCAAGAAGACTCAATCAAGAAGCTGCAAAAACAGTAAAATATGGGGGTGTTTCTGAACAAGAGGCGCTTAAAATGGTAACACTTAATCCTGCTAAAGCTTTACATGTTGCAGATAAAGTGGGCAGTATTAAAATAGGAAAAGATGCAGATGTGGTATTGTGGTCTGATAATCCATTGAGTATTTATGCAAAGTCTTTATATACTATCGTAGATGGAACCATTTATTTTGATAGAGAAAAAGATGCTGCAATGCATAAGGATGTGGCTGCAGAAAGAACCAGATTAACACAAAAAATGTTGGCGGAGAAAAAAGCAGGCGGAGCAACTAGGCCAGCCACTCCAAGCTTTCAAGTATTATTAAATTGTGGAGATCATGAACACGAGGACGAAATGGTTACTATTTATGAAACTCAAAAAGATTAATTTATGCAAAAGAAATATATAAGCTTATTCCTCTTATCTCTGTCGCTTGTACAAATAAAATTAAGCGCGCAAGAAACCGTATATCCTGTTGGTCCACAAGTGGGGCCCGTTGTTATTACTCACGCTACTGTTCATGTGGGTAATGGATCGGTTTTAACCGATGCCTCTATTTCATTTGAGAAAGGAAAAATTACAGGTGTGGGTGCTTCTGTATCTACGGCGGGTGCTACCATTGTTGATGCTACTGGAAAACAAGTGTATCCGGGTTTAATAGTACCGCTATCTAGTTTGGGTTTAAGAGAAATTAATAGTGGTGTTCGAGGCAGCAACGACTTTCAAGAAATTGGAGAAAATAATGCCAATATTAGAACCATCGTGTCTTACAATACCGACTCAAAAGTAATTAATGTGCTACGCGCGAATGGGGTACTCTTAGCTCATGTTGCACCCATGGGCGAGCTTATTGAAGGAAGTTCTAGTATCGTTCAATTAGACGCCTGGAATTATGAAGACGCTGCATATAAAGCAGATAATGGAATTTTTATTAATATGCCGTCGCTACTTCAAAGAAGGGGTGGTCGAGGTGGCTTCATGAGACAGGCCTCTGCAGATCCTGTAAAAGAAGCTATGAATAAAATAGAAACTATTAAAACATTTTTTACTGAGGCGCGCGCATACTTACAAGAAAAAAATCATTCAGAGAATAATTTAAAATTTGAAGCAGTAAGGGGCCTATTTACCGGTAAACAAAAATTATTTATAAGAGCCAACGAAGTAAAACAAATGTTATTGGCAATTGATTTGGGCAAGACATTTGGTTTTAATATTGTCCTTGTTGGAGCTGCTGAAAGTTTACAAATTGCTCCTTTGTTAGTAGAAAATAATATTCCTGTTATTTTAGATAACCAACACGCTTTGCCAACCACAGAAGACGATGATATTGATCAGCTTTATAAATTACCTGCACAACTTAAAAAGGCGGGCGTGTTATTTGCCATTAACGATGCTAACGACCAAAGCAAACAAAGAAATATTAGTTTTAATGCGGGAACAGCTGCCGCTTATGGGTTAGACAAAGAAGAGGCTTTGAGCGCCATTACTTTAAATTCTGCTAAAATATTGGGTATTGATGATATTACTGGTTCTATTGAAACAGGAAAAGATGCCAATATAATTATTAGCGAGGGCGATATTTTAGACATGAGGGGCAATCAGGTAACAAAAGCATTTATTCAAGGAAGAGATATCTCTTTAGATAATAAGCAAAAGCAATTATACGAACGCTATAAACACAAATACAAAATAAACTAATTAACAGCCTATTCTTTTTCAATATTGGCCTCCCTATCATAAAAATGTTGGGGAGGTTTTTTTTGTTAACTTAGCAACATGTCTAAAAAACTTTTTTTATTAGATGCACTAGCGCTAATCTATCGTGCTTATTATGCTCTTATTCGAACACCAAGAATTACTAGTACAGGAATAAACACGAATGCTCAATTTGGTTTTACTAATACATTATTAGATATCATCAAAAAAGAAAACCCAACACATATTGCAGTTTGTTTTGATACTCATGCTCCCACGGAAAGACATACCGATTTTTCAGACTATAAAGCCAATAGACAAGAGGCGCCCGAAGATTTATTAGATTCTTTACCACATATCAAATCAATAATTAAAGCATTCAATATTCCGGTAATAGAACTTGATGGATATGAGGCAGATGATATAATTGGAACACTTGCGTGGCAGGCTTCGGATAAAGGATATGAGGTATATATGGTCACCCCTGACAAAGATTATGGACAACTATTGGTCAGGCCCAATGTATATATATGGAAGCCCCCGGCTTTTGGTAATAAAGAAGAAATTCTTGATGCAAAAAAAATTTGTGAGAAATGGGATATAGAAAAGGTGGAACAAGTGATTGACATGTTGGGTCTCATGGGAGACGCTTCAGACAATATACCCGGAATTCCTGGAGTGGGCGAAAAAACCGCTGCAAAGCTGTTGAAATTATATGGAACCCTTGAGGGGGTATTAGAAAACGCCGATAAAATTTCTGGTGCAATGGGTGAAAAAGTACGTGCAGGAAAAAAATCGGCTATCATGAGTAAAAAGCTGGCCACTATTATTACCAATGTGCCTGTTACATTTCATGAGGAAGATTTTAGATTGAAAGAAAAAAACAAAGTCGCCTTGGGTGAAATTTTTACTGAATTAGAATTTAAAACGCTGGGTAAAAGAATTTTGGGAGAAGACTTTGCTTCCTCTCAAGAACAAACCGATTTATTTGGTAACACAGTTAACGTGAAACCCAAAACTTCAAAAGCTGTAAAAAACCCAGATAATAATAAAATCGTCAATGCTGAAAACACGGCAAGCGTTGATGAAAATGTTGTTGATGATATACAAGAGAGTGATTTAGAAAAATTGGTGGTAGATAAAAACAGCAGCAACACGCCACATCATTATAAGGCTATTGTAGGAAAAGAAAATATAGTAGCCTTGGTGAAAGAATTGTTGGAACAAAAAGAGATTTGTATAGATACAGAAACAACGGGCATCAATGCCAATGAGGTTGAATTGGTTGGATTAAGTTTTTCATATAAGCCACACGAGGGTTATTTTATTCCTGTTGAAAACGAGGCTTCGGCGAAAAAAATATTGGCTCTCTTTGAGCCCTTGTTTAAAAACAAAGATATTATATGGGTGGGCCAAAACTTAAAATATGATTTTTTGGTTTTAAAATGGTATGGTGTTGAATTAGTAGGAAAAACTTTTGATACCATGCTAGCTCACTATGTAATAGAGCCAGAAGGCAGGCGTGGCATGGATTTGTTAAGCGCTCAATATTTGGGCTATGCTCCTATTTCTATTTCTGAACTTATAGGAAAGAAGGGAAAAAACCAGGGCTCCATGCGTGATGTTCCCCTAGATCAAATTACAGAGTATGCTGCAGAAGACGCAGATATTACCCTTCAATTAAAAAATTGTTTTTCTCCTTTGATTAAAAAGCGGGGGGTTGAAAAAGTATTTAACGAGGTAGAAAATCCCCTTGTACGTGTTTTAGTAGATATGGAATATGAAGGGGTTAAAGTAGATATTGATTTTTTAAAAGAATACAGTAAGGTATTAGAAGTAGATGCAAAATTTAGCGAAGAGCGCGTATATGAACAAGCGGGTGTGCGCTTTAATTTAGCATCGCCCAAACAACTGGGAGAGGTTTTGTTTGATATTTTAAAATTAGATCCAAAAGCTAAAAAAACAAAAACAGGACAATATGCCACAGGAGAAGATGTGTTGCAAAAAATGGCTACTAAACACAAAATTGTAGATGATATTTTAAATTTTAGGGAGCTTACAAAATTAAAATCAACCTACGTTGACTCTTTTGGTGAATTAATTAATCCAAAAACCGGACGCGTTCACACCAGCTACGCACAAGCGGTAGCGGTTACGGGAAGACTAAGTAGCATTAATCCTAATTTGCAGAATATTCCTATTAGAACCGAAAGAGGTAGAGAAATTAGAAAAGCTTTTATTCCGCGTGATAAAAACCGCTTATTAGTAAGTGCCGACTATTCACAAATTGAGCTTCGCATTGTGGCCGCTATTAGTGGAGACCCCAACATGTGCGAGGCCTTTAAACTAGGAAAAGATATACATACAGCTACTGCTGCAAAAATATATGGCGTTAATGAAACAGAGGTAACCAAAGAAATGAGATATAAGGCTAAAAGTGTCAACTTTGGTATTATATATGGACAGGGGGCTTTTGGTTTAGCTGAAAATTTGGGCATCTCTAGAACCGAGGCTAAAGAAATTATAGATAACTATAAAAAAGAATTTCCCAATATTCAATTATACATGGACCAACAAATTAACAAAGCAAAAGAGTTGGGTTATGTTGAAACGCTCATGGGAAGAAGGCGATGGTTAAGAGATATTAATAGTAGTAATTTTACGGTACGTGGTTTTGCCGAAAGAAATGCTATTAACTCTCCTATTCAAGGTTCTGCAGCTGACATGATTAAACTTGCGATGATTAAAATTCATAGTGAAATGAAAAAAACCAATTGGGACTCAAAAATGATTTTACAAGTACACGATGAATTGGTTTTTGACGCGGTTGAAAAAGAGTTGCCGAAACTCAAAGATTTAATATTAAAATGTATGAAAGAGGCAATGGACCTTCCTAATGGTGTCCCCGTAGAAGCAGAAGTGGGTGTGGGTAAAAACTGGTTAGAGGCACATTAAAATTATTGTTGCCTATTTCTTTTTATAAACAGGAACGGTGCTACAGGGTTCTCCATACATAATGCTTTTTACAACCGGCCTAAGTTTTTGTGTAATAGCAATATAGGCAGATTCGCTAATGGGTGTTTCGCCGCAACCCTTAACAACCACCCTTTGATCTACATATTCTTGGGTATTTACTTTATCTATACAATCTAACAACAGTTGTTCTCTTACTCTATTTTCATCGCCAAAATAAATCGATTTTGCGTGGGGATGTAATGCAGATACAATTAACATATTGGCCCACATGGGTATGATGGCGTCGGCACTACATATAATACCAACTATTTTATCTTGATAAACCGACCAATCTATATTTAGCAGTGCGGCGCGAAATTCTTTTTCCTTTAATATAAGCTCTTTAAATAAATAAGGTTTTATATCAAATAAAATAATTTCATTGCTTGGAAGCAATGCCGCAAGATCAATAGAAAGAATGCCGCTTTCCGCCACTTTGTTATTTAACAACTCGGCCATAAAAATTATTTAGTGCTACTAATAAAGCTTAGATCTATTATCTACAATGCTAGCTACTTTTTTAAATGAGCTTGCAGATCTAAACATTAGACTTCTGGTTCTATCTAATAATTCATCTTTAAAAAAGCTTGGGTCTTGGGTTGCTTGTTTGGCACCAATGGAGTTTACGCTAATTGTGTATACGCCAGAATTGGCGGCAATAGGTTCGCTTACCTTATTAATTAAAGATTTATTAAAAGCGGCACCCACCAATTTTGGTTCGTTTCCAAGACCAGTTATCATTGCAAAGCTAAAACCAATACTATCTGCTCTTTGAATAATTGCTTTTGCATCTGCAGCAATGGCTTCTAGTGTTTTACCTTTGATGGTTGCTTTAATTTTTTCGGCCTTCTTTTTGTCTCTTATAATTCCTTCCACCTGTGGTCTTGCGGAAGAAACACTTACAAGGCCCTTCTTTTCTTCTGCGGTAACAACAGCAACCACATAATTATCTCCAAGCTCAAAAGGCTCTGACACATCGTTGATATCTTTTTCATAAACCCATCTTACAATATTTCTTGCAGAACCAATTCCTTGAATATCAAAATCGTTGGCCTTTATCCCCGCGGCCGGAATAGCTTGTTTTCCTATCTTCACAGCGTTAGCGTTGAATGATTTTATATCCTTACTGCTTGACGCAAACTGAGCTGCTGCTGTAGAGGCGGCGTTGATAGTCTCATTGCTTGGCATTACTGTTTTAGATAAATAAGCAATTTTATACGCAGGCCCTTTTGCAGTTTGTTTTAAAATTTCTATATAATGATATCCGAAGTCCGACTTCACCACAGACTTTGTGCCAACAGGATTATCAAAAGAAAAGTCGTTGATGCTTGGAACCATTTTTGCTTGAGGAAATAAATCATATTTTCCTCCATTTGTTTTACTTCCAGCATCATCAGAATATTTTGTAACCATTTCTTCAAAAGAGGCGCCGCCCTTAATAGCAAGGCTAATACTATCTGCTAATTTTTTTGCAGCGCTATCCGATCTTACCTGTTGTCCGGTTTGTGGATTAACGGTGGCTATTAACACATGTCTAAAGCTGGCGCTGTCTGGCCATTGTTTTACTCCTAATATTTTTGCAATAGTAAAGTTTCTACCATCGACATAGGGTCCGTAAACACCGCCAACACCAACACTTAATACTGAATCCTTTTCTGGAATTTGTAAACTCTTTTTACTTATATAACTATCATAATAAGGAATTTCTGTTCCTACTTTATTAAGGTATTTGGCCGTCTCTGTACTGTTTTTAAAATCTTGTTTTAGCGCCTCAATATCATTTCTGGCATTCATAGAATCTGTGGCCGATGGGGCTGCGCTAAATCCTACAAAAGAAATGGTGCGGCTTGTTTCTTCTACCTGATAAGCGGCTGAGTTTTCTTTTAGATAAGCAGCAATTTCATCATCAGATACTTTGATGGTGCTGTCTACTATGGTTGTATATGGAATGCCCACGAAAGAAATACTTGCCATTGCGTTTGCATCAGCATATTGTTTTTCGCTTAACCACTTTGGAACTTGAACACCTTTTACTACAATCACCTGATATTTATTTCTTAATCTATTTTCTATAGAGGGTTCTATATATATTTTTTCAATTTGTTTTATTTGTTCTGCATTTTTGCTTTTTTTAATTTGAGCAACAGCTTGTTTAGCATCATTCACCTTAAACTCTCCTGTTTTTTGGTCTGTAAATTCTTGTTTGAAGGGAGACTCGTTTCCAAAAAGAACATCAGATAGCTCTTTGGTCCCTACCGAAAGTCCTAATTTATTTTCTTCATCTTTTAATAAAAGTCTATCCACTTCCTGGTTCCATAAATATCCAATAAGCTGTTCTCTTTTTACACCCTGTGAGGCATATGTTTGTACTTGTAAATCTAATTTTTCTTCAAATTCTGTTTTATTAATAATATTCCCATTCACTTTTCCCAGTGTAGATAGGTCTGTAGCGCCCCTTTTTCTACCAAGGCCGTCTTGTAATATAAAGGCAATAAGAGCAATAGCAATAATACCAA
>CAZWTV010000029.1:0-19260 GCA_964637225.1 uncultured Sediminibacterium sp. | reverse complement strand
GTGCGGGTTCGATTCCCGCCTGAGGCACCATCCCTCTCAATAATTTTGAGAGGGATTTTTTTTGCTTACATTCGATGACTGAAATTTAAACCTATCATGAGTCAAGAAAATATTTCTAAAAACTTTTTAGAATTAGTAGCCATCATGGATCGCTTGAGAGCGGAATGTCCTTGGGATAAAAAACAAACCATACATTCATTAAGAAGCAATACTATTGAAGAGTTATATGAACTTGTTGATGCTGTTATTGAAGAAGATTGGCAAGGAATTAAAGAAGAGCTAGGTGATTTATTATTACATATTTTATTTTATACTAAAATAGCTTCAGAGCAAAATGAATTCATTCTAGAAGATGTCATCGCTGCTATTTCAAAAAAATTAATACACAGACATCCGCATATTTATGGGAATGTGAAAGCTGAAACCGAAGAGCAGGTAAAGTTGAACTGGGAGCAATTGAAATTAAAAGAAGGAAATGGTGAAAAAACTATTTTAAGTGGTGTGCCAAACAGTTTACCTGCTATGGTGAAAGCATTAAGAATTCAAGAAAAGGTAAAGCAAGTTGGATTTGAATTTGAAAATAAAGAACAAGTATGGGAAAAATTCAAAGAGGAGATAAGCGAATTGCAAGAAGAGATTGTTCAAAACAATAGGGAGAAAATGGAAGATGAATTAGGAGATGTATTTTTTAGTTTAATTAACTATGCTCGGTTTTTAAAAATGGATCCTGAAACTGCTTTAGAAAAAACCAATAAGAAGTTCAAAAAACGTTTTGAGCTTATGGAAGTCTATGCCAAACAAAATAACTTAGATTTAGCCCAATTAAGTTTGGCAGAAAAAGAAGCTATTTGGCAAAAAATGAAATAAGCTCTTAATTTCATTTTTTTTATCAAATTTTCACATTTATAAAGCCCAAAATTTCTTAGATTGTAGGGGTAAAATTTACTTATTGAATTTAATCTCTATGAATGCATTTTTAGGAGTCCTATTTCATTTTATAGGAGGCTTTGCTTCTGGAAGTTTTTATATGCCTTTTAAAAAAGTTAAAGGGTGGAATTGGGAAAGCTTTTGGATAGTGGGTGGTTTATTTTCATGGTTAATAGTACCCCCACTAGCAGCCTATTTCACCATTCCGGGTTTTACTCAAATCATAAAAAGTACTGGTGGCTCCGTTATTGGACTCACCTATTTATTTGGTGTTTTATGGGGTATTGGAGGATTAACCTATGGATTAGGTGTTCGCTATCTAGGGGTATCATTAGGAAGTAGTATTATTTTAGGGTTGTGTATGGTCTTTGGTGCTATTATTCCTGCAATTTATTATGATTTCTATCCTGTAACAGATAAAGATACTTTCAGTATGATGCTTCATTCGGGATGGGGTAGGACTGTTTTATTTGGATTATTTATTTGTATAGTGGGTATCATAATTAGTGGAAAAGCTGGTGTGATGAAAGAAAAGGAGCAAAGTAATTCTGTGACACTTCAAAGCAATTCAGAATATAAATTTGCTTTAGGAATGTTGGTGTCTATTATATCTGGTGTACTAAGTGCCTGTTTTAATTTTGGATTAGAAGCTGGACAAATAATGGGAAGCACTGCCAATGATATTTGGAAATTCGCTCATCCAGGACAGGGTGAATTTTTATTTCGTAATAATGTAATTTATGTAGTTTTATTATGGGGTGGTTTAACCACTAATTTTATTTGGTGTATGATTTTAAATGCACGCAATAAAACTTTTAGTGATTATTCCAATACACAAACCCCTTTGTTGAAAAATTACATTTTTTCTGCATTAGCAGGTACCACTTGGTTTTTACAATTCTTTTTTTATGGCATGGGAGAGAGTAAGTTAGGTAATGGGCCTAGCTCCTGGATATTACATATGGCCTTTATTATATTAGTAGCTAACATGTGGGGGCTAGTATTAAAAGAATGGAAAGGTGTAAGTAAAAAAACAAATAGCACTATTATAGCGGGTATTTTTATTATTATACTATCGGTTTTAGTGGTAGGTTATGGAAATAATAATCATCATTAATAAAATTAAATAAGTGAAAAATTTTAAACATGTAAGTTATTTATGGGATGAAAAGAAAGCTGCAGCATTGAAAGGGGACGAAGTAGCACTTCTTATTTACCGTTCTAATTTATTAGGGGCCGACTTACGTTTGACAAATTTTGGGGGCGGCAATACTTCTTGCAAGTCTATGGCTAAAGATCCAATAACGAATGAAGAAGTTGAAATTATGTGGGTGAAAGGGAGTGGCGGCGATTTGGGTACTATGCAAAAAAACGGATTAGCTGCTTTGTATGTAGATAAACTTCGAAGTTTAAAAAATAGGTACAGAGGTATAGACTATGAAGATGAAATGGTGGAATTGTTCAATCATTGCATCTATGATCTAGCATCAAAAGCACCTAGTATTGATACTGCTTTACATGCTTTTTTGCCTTTTAAACATATTGATCATTTGCATCCTGATGCGGCTATTGCTATAGCAGCCTCTAAAGATGGAGAGAAAATTACCAAGGAGTTATTTGCAGGGAAAATTGGATGGGTGCCTTGGCAAAAACCAGGATTTGATTTAGGATTACAACTAAAAGATTGTTTGGACAAAAATCCAGGTATCATAGGTATCCTTTTAGGGTCTCATGGTTTATTTACATGGGGTGAGACTGCTTATGCATCTTATGTGAATACTTTAGAAGTTATTGAAACATGCGCTGAATATATACAATCTAATGTTTCAAAAAAATCTAATGTGTTTGGGGGTGTAAAATTAAAACCTATCGCTGCTCATCAGAGAATGCAACAAGCAGCGGCTATCGCACCAATTTTAAGAGGATTTTGTAGTTCCAATACAAATATGATAGGGCATTTTAATGATGATGAACCTGTTTTAGAATTTATAAATTCTAAGGACCTAGATAGACTTGCTCCATTAGGGACAAGTTGCCCAGATCATTTTTTAAGAACAAAAATTTCTCCACTCATATTGAATTTGCATGCTACCGAAGATTTATCTAATACAAATGCTGTCAAAGAACAATTAGAACCTTTATTCACTGCTTATAGAAAAATGTATGAAGCTTATTACCACTCTTGCAAACATTCAAATAGCCCGTCAATTCGAGATGCTAATCCAGTGATAATATTATACCCGGGAATTGGCATGTTTAGCTTTGCAAAAGACAAACAAACTGCAAGAGTGGCATCTGAGTTTTATATAAATGCCATTAATGTAATGAAAGGTGCCGAATCTATCTCATCCTATACTTCATTGCCAAGACAAGAAGCTTTTAATATAGAATATTGGTTATTAGAAGAAGCTAAATTACAAAGAATGCCTAAGCCTAAAGCATTAACTGGTCGAATAGCATTAGTAACTGGAAGTGGGGGTGGTATAGGTAAAGCTATAGCGAACAAATTTGCTCATGAAGGTGCTTGTGTTATATTATCTGATAACAATAAAGAAAGATTAGAAGAAGCCAAGAGGGAGTTTGTTCAAACCTTTGGAAAAGATGTGGTGAGAGATGTTTTTTTAGATGTAACAAGTACAGCCAACATTCAATCTACATTTGAACAAGCGGCTTTACATTTTGGTGGAATTGATATTGTAGTTAACAACGCTGGCTTATCCATATCTAAAACAATTGAAGATCATAGTGAAGCAGATTGGGATCTATTATATGATGTACTTGTAAAAGGTCAAATGTTAGTGACACAATCTGCAATAGAAATAATGAGAAAACAAGCAAGAGGGGGTGATATTTTAAATATAGTTAGTAAAAATGCACTAGTAAGTGGTCCTAATAATGCTGGCTATGGTTCGGCAAAAGCGGCTCAATTACATTTAAGTAGGTTACATGCAGCAGAGCTAGGAAAAGATAAAATTAGAGTGAATGTGATTAATCCAGATGCAGTAATTGCTGGAAGTAATATTTGGAGTGGGGGATGGGCAGAGGGACGAGCAAAAGCCTATGGTATTAAAGTTGAAGAATTACCTGCCTATTATGCCGGAAGAACATTGTTGAATGAAATTATTTTACCGGAAGATATTGCAAATGCTTGTTTTGCTTATGTAGGAGGTTTATTGCAAAAAACAACAGGGAATGTAATTAATGTGGATGGAGGTATAGCAGCTTCGTTTGTTAGATAGTAAAGTTGTAATAAAATATAATTTAATCATCTATTGAAAATAATTATTAATAATGAAACAAATAGCATTTGAAATGAAATTAATCAAAGGAAATGAAGTGGAATATAAAAAGCGACATGATGCTATTTGGCCTGAGCTAGCAACTTTATTAAAAACTACTGGGATTAGTGAGTATGCCATTTATTTAAATGAAAACTCTGGATCCTTATTTGGAGTCATGAAGGTAAATAATGAATTAGCATTAGAGAAGTTGCCTAAAGAACCTATTATGCAAAAGTGGTGGGCGTATATGAAAGATATTATGCTAACACATTCTACCAATGAACCTTTGTCTATTCCATTAACAGAAGTATTTTATTTACCATAGACATAAATTAAGTAAAAGTATTAAGTCATATAAGTATAAAATGATAAGATGAAAATTAAAAAAATCCAAATTGACCAACATAATACTGATTTACAAAAACAACATCAAAAAAGGTTTGATTTTGTGAAATCTGAAATAGATCAAGTTGAATCCATAATTCAAAAATTAATAAATTTTAATGTGGCTATACCTAGTTGGGCTTTGGGTACCGGAGGAACAAGATTTGCTAGATTTTCTGGCGCTGGAGAGCCTGGTACTTTAGAGCAAAAAATGGAAGATGTGGCAATTTTGCATACACTTAATAATGCAAGTGGTGCCATTTCTTTGCATATTCCATGGGATATACCTTCTAATTATACCTCTATAAAAAATTTAGCATCCGATTTGAATTTGAAATTCGATGCTATGAATTCTAATACTTTTCAAGATCAAAAAGGTCAAAAATTAAGTTATAAATTTGGATCGCTTCAAAATACAAATAAAGCGATACGCCAACAGGCCATTGACCATAATATAGAAGTTATCAAACATGGGATAGAGCTTGGGTCCCAAGCGTTAACGGTTTGGCTCAGTGATGGAAGTAGTTTTCCTGGCCAATTAAATTTTAGAAATGCATTTCAAAATACTTTGGAAAGTTTACAAGAAATTTATGCTGCTCTACCCAATGACTGGAAAATTTTTATTGAATACAAAGCTTTTGAGCCTAACTTTTATTCAATGACTGTGGGGGATTGGGGGCAGTCTTTATTGTATGCAAATAAATTAGGTCCTAAAGCTTTTACTCTTGTTGATTTAGGTCATCATTTACCCAATGCAAATATTGAACAAATTGTGGCTCTTTTATTAATGGAAAAAAAATTAGCAGGTTTTCATTTTAATGATAGTAAATATGGCGACGACGACTTAACGGTAGGTAGTATCAAGCCTTATCAGCTATTTTTAATATTTAATGAATTAATAGAGGGAATGGATGCAAGAGAAATGAATCATGCAACTGACTTAGCATGGATGATAGATGCGAGTCATAATATTAAAGATCCTTTGGAAGATTTATTACAATCGGTAGAAGCTATTATGATTTCTTATGCTCAAGCTTTGTTAGTGGATAAAGTAAGTTTACAAAATGCGCAACTTTCCAATGATGTAGTGAAGGCGCAAGAAATATTACAAAAAGCATTTAGAACTGATGTTAGAGCCATTGTGGCTGAAGCAAGATTAAGAGCGGGTGCTGCATTAGACCCTTTAACCTTTTTCAGGAAGCATGCAATAAGAGAGACGCTGATTAAAGAAAGAGGTTCCAATAGTATTGCTACTGGCCTCTAATATTTTTTATGAATCATAAAGAAGTCATATTAATATTTGATATAGGTAAAACGAATAAAAAACTATTTTTATTTGATCAAACTTATTCACTAATACTTGAAAAGTCTAAACAGTTTACGGAGATAGTAGATGATGATGGCTTTGCTTGTGAAGACATAAATGCATTAAGTACATGGATTTTGGATTCCATTGCAACCATTCAGCTTAATACTACTTATATAATTAAGGCTATTCATTATGCTAGTTATGGGGCTAGTTTTGTGTACTTAGATGCATCGGGACATATCATGGCTCCATTATATAATTACCTAAAACCTTTTAAGGAACCCACTAAAAAATCTTTTGAAAATAAATATGGTTCATTGGAAAAAATTTCTTTAGACACAGCGTCTCCTTATTTAGGTAATTTGAATTCGGGATTACAGTTGTATGCATTGAAAAATGAAAAACCTGAAATTTTTAAAAAAATAAAATGGGCCTTGCATTTACCTCAATATATACATTATCTTATAACAGGTGAATTAAGTACAGATATTACTAGTATAGGATGTCATACAATGTTATGGGATTTTATTCATCAAAGTTATCATGCATGGGTAAAAGAAGAAGGTTTAGACAAGTTGTTTCCGCCTTTAAAAGATGCTAATGGATTGCATGATAGTTCGGCAGCCCTTATACCTTATTTAAGTTCATTTCAAGAGCCTTTTATTTTAATATCAACAGGTACCTGGTCCATTAGTTTAAATCCATTCAATTTTGATGCCTTAACTGTAAATGAAATGAAACAAGATGTTCTGTTTTATTTATCATACACAGGTAGACCAGTGAAAGCCTCACGTTTGTTTATTGGTAGAGAACATGAAAGGGGGATAGAGAAGCTTAATAGCTACTTTCATAAACCTGCTAAGTACTACACTAGTGTAAAATTTAATGCTAGTATCTTACTGAACAATAATTTTAATATTGAGGACTTAAGCTCCTATTCGGATTTTGAAACCGCTTATCATAATTTAGTAGCCATGCTTGTCCAAAAACAAATAATTAGTACTAATTTAATACTAAGCAATTGTTCAGTGAAACGCATTTTTGTAGATGGAGGTTTTAGTCAAAATGAAATATTTATGCATTTATTAGCTGTTTCTTATTCCTCTTATGAAATTTTTGCAGCAACGATACCTCAGGCTTCGTCCTTAGGCGCTGCCTTGGCGGTACATAAAAAATGGAACTCTCATTCATTACCCCATGATTTAATTTCACTTAAGTTTTACGCTAAAAAAATATTATAAAATAAGAAGTATAAAAAATAAACAAATACCTATGAAAAAGATAAATCTATTAATAACACTTTTATGCGTTTTTGTATCTGTATTTTCGCAGGTGAAAGTAACACATTTGCTTACTGAAAATAAAATAAATCCCTTGGGAATAGATGTCTCCCATCCGAGATTTAGTTGGGTGATAGAATCAAATAAAAGAAATTTTAATCAGACTGCATACGAAATTAAAATAACAGAAGGTAAAAACTTAATTTGGAATTCTAATAAAGTAAATTCAAATCAGTCTGTGTTTATTGAATACGGAGGTCCTCAATTAAAATCTAATACAAAATATAATTGGCAGGTAAGAATATGGGATAATCAAGGTTTAGCTTCAGATTGGAGTGCTACACAATATTTTCTAACTGCTATTTTAGCTGCTTCAGAATGGCAGGCAAAATGGATCGTACCTGGATTTGTGGAAGCGGCAAATCGGCCAAGTCCCCTATTTAGAAAACAATTTGTTACAAGCAAGAAGATAGTATCTGCCATTGCCAATATTACTGCTCATGGTATGTATGAAGCACAACTAAACGGTCAAAGGCTTGGAGATGCCTATTTAACACCGGGCTGGACCAGTTATTCAAAGCGGCTTCAATACCAAACTTATGATGTTACTAAATTATTAAACAATGGAGTGAATGCTGTTGGAGTAACTCTAGGAAGTGGATGGTACAGAGGCATTATTGGTTTTTCCAATAATAAAAATTTCTATGGCAAGGATATAGCTTTACTTTTCCAATTAAATATAACCTATAGTGATGGATCAAAAGAAATTATTATTTCTGATGACACTTGGAAAACAAATACAGGGGCAATTGAATATGCTGAAATATATAATGGGGAAACGGTTGATGCCAGAAAAGAAAAAATAGGATGGACAACCCCTCAATACAATGATGAAGCATGGCTTTCTGCAAAAATTGCCAATTTTGATAAAGCCAATTTAATTGCAACTGAAAATGAACTTATTAAAAAACATGAAGTATTTAAACCTGTTAAAATATTTACTACACCCAAAGGAGAAAAAGTAATTGATTTTGGACAAAACTTAGTAGGCTGGGTGGTAATGAAAGCAACAGGAAATGAAGGAGATAAAATAATATTATCTCATGCCGAGGTTTTGGATAAACAAGGAAATTTTTACACAGATAACTTACGTGCAGCAAAAGCTCAAAATACATATGTTTTAAAAGGGGTGGGTATAGAAACTTTTGAACCCCATTTTACATGGCAAGGTTTTAGATATTTAAAAATTGAAGGTTACCCTGGAGAAATTAATGCTGATAATTTTATTGCTGTGGCTTTATATTCAGACATGACAGCTACCGGTGAGTTTAATTCATCTAATAATTTAGTGAATCAATTACAACATAATATTCAATGGGGCCAGAAAGGAAATTTTTTAGATGTTCCTACCGACTGCCCTCAAAGAGATGAACGTCTTGGATGGACGGGTGATGCACAAGTTTTTTCAAGAACCGCTTCCTTTAATATGAATGTGCATAGCTTTTTTGCAAAATGGTTAAAGGATTTAGCTGCAGATCAAAAAGAAGGAAGAGTGCCTTTTGTGGTACCCAATGTAATTGGTGAAAGTGCAGTAAATAGTACTGGATGGGCAGATGTAGCAACTATCATTCCTTGGAATATGTATTTAGCCTATGGGGATAAAAAAATATTGATAGATCAATACGCAAGTATGAAAGCTTATGTAGAAAGTATTAATAAAGTTGCAAAAGATGATTTATGGAATTCTGGATTTCATTTTGGAGATTGGTTATTTTACAGACCTGAGGATGATAATGATGGAAGATCGGCGGTTACAGATAAATATTTAATTGCACAATGTTTTTATGCACAATCAACGCAACTTCTTATAAATGCTGCCAATGTTTTGAACAAGAAAGAAGATGTAGCGATGTATGAGGCTCAACTAAATCGAATTAAGGCTGCATTTATGAAAGAATATGTATCTCCTAATGGTCGATTAATTTCAGGTACACAAACGGCTTATACTTTAGCTTTGAATTTTGATATGTTACCAGAAAATTTAAGACAACAAGCCGCCAATAAGTTGGTAAATAATATTGAATCTTATGGTAACCATCTGACAACTGGTTTTTTAGGAACTCCTTACTTATGTCATGTATTAACCAGATTTGGATACAATAATGTTGCTTATAAATTATTATTACAAGAAAAATATCCTTCTTGGTTGTATCCAGTTAAAATGGGAGCTACTACTATTTGGGAAAGATGGGATGGTCAGAAGCCTGATAGTAGTTTTCAATCTGTTGGAATGAACTCCTTCAATCATTATTCTTATGGTGCTATAGGTGATTGGATGTATCGTCAAATGGTGGGTCTAGATACTTATGAAGATGGAGTGGGCTATAAGCATAGTAAAGTTCAACCACATATAGGAGGTGGATTTACGCATGCATCTGCTTCATTAGATACTTATTATGGTAAATTAAGTAGCGCATGGAAAGTGCAAACAGATGAAATTTATTTTGATGTAACCATTCCAGCTAATACTTATTCCTCCTTGTTTATTCCTACTATAGACATTTCTAAAGTAACTGAAAATGGGCAATTGCTTACAGCAGTGGAAGGATTAAAAATTATAGGACAAAAAGAAGATTATTTAGAAATACAAGTAGGTTCAGGTGAGTATCATTTTAAAATAAAAAAGTAGTCACTTCAAAGAAAAGCCCCTCGTATGATAGAGGGGCTTTTTCCACTTAACCTAACAATAACCATTTATTCTTGAACGCTACTACTATTCATTTAAATTTAAGATAAATGCATAATTGCCAAAATAACCAGGGTAAACTCCTGATATTTTAATACTATTAGAATTAGCCTTTTTTAGAGCTTCGTAAAATTCTTCCACATTATTAACGGGTTCTTCATTGACATGTGTAATAACAAAACCTTTTTCAATTCTACTCTTACTAATAATACCATTTCCTAATTCCTTAATTAAAACACCACCTTCTAAGTCGTTTTTTTCGGCAGTCGCTTTATCTAAGGTTTCTAATTTACCACCTAATTTTTCCGCAGCCTTGCTGCTTTTTGCTAAATCGCTATTACCTAATTTGGCTTTTAGGGTTACTTCCATTGTCATTTCTTTGCCATCACGTTTTACCACTAAATTCATTTTATCACCTGGCTTATATCTTGAAACTTGTTCTTGCAATTCAGGAGAGGTTTTTACATTAACACCATTCATTTTAATAAGTACATCTCCTTTTTTTATACCAGCGGCCTTGGCAGCACCACCCTCCAATACATCAGTAATTAAAATGCCTTCTCCTTCCTTATATTTTGTGTTTAGATCTTCTGTTACTTTTTTTAGTTCTTCATCAGATAAGCCATCTTTGGGATAACTTATACCTAAATAAGCTCTTTGTACTGTTCCGTATTTTACGATATCTGTTACTACTTTCTTTACAATATTCACGGGAATGGCATAAGAGTAGCCTGCATAAGACCCTGTGGGAGAAGCTATAGCTGAATTTATACCAACAAGTTCGCCATTGGTATTGACAAGTGCCCCGCCGCTATTACCTTGGTTAACGGCCGCATCTGTTTGTAAGAAAGATTCCACTGGTTTATCGCTTTGTCTTGAATTAATATCTATTGAACGGTTTTTCGCACTAATAATACCTGCTGTAATGGTAACATCTAGATTTAAAGGATAACCAATAGCTAGTACCCATTGTCCTAATTTAATTTCATCACTATTGCCATAAACTAAATAAGGTAAACCATTTGCTTCAATTTTTATTACTGCAATATCAGAGCTTGCATCAACCCCAATAACTTTTGCTTTATAGGTTTTTTTATTAGTCAAGGTTACATTTATTTCATCGGCACCATTAACAACGTGATTATTTGTAACAATATAACCATCTGCAGTAATTAATACACCACTACCACTTGCTCTTTGTTCTGGTTGAATTCTTGGTCCACCAAAAAAATCTCCAAACATATCATCATCGCCAAAAAAATCTGAAAAGGGATTTCTTTGTCTTTTTTGATTGCTTTCTATTTTTTTTGCATTGGTTTTGGTTTTAATATGAACCACAGCAGGGGAGGCTGCATTGGCTGCTGGGGTAAAATCAACAGTAGTACCAGGGGCATTACCATTAAAAAAACTTGCATAATTAGCAGGTAGTTTACCATCCGTTTCAAAACTTGAGTTTGATTTAGAAATTTTACCATATGCCCACATACTAGCTATTGTGGTGGTGGCACAAATACCAATAATGGCTGCTACATTTTTTAAGTTCATATTCATACTTATATGTTTTATTTTAAAAGAATCTGTTTGAGATCAATTTTACAAATTTGATACCAATTCTTGCACAAATTAACGAAGCTGAAAATTTGTCACAAAATCTTAAATAGTAGTTTAACAAAATATTTACGAAATTATTCGTTTTTAGTGAATTTTACTCAAAAATTTGAGGGTATCCACTCCATCTGCATAGTCGGATAGACCGGGTTTTTGGCTTTTGCCGAAAGGTATACCAGATTTTCCTACAATACATTGGATCTCTGTAGTATCGAAGGTTGGAGTTTCTTGAGAATTATAAAACTGGTAATGTATTGCTGAGATGGCAGCAAAAGGGGAAGGGTTTTCGGTTAATAAGATACCTCCAGAATCCATGTAAAATTGACGGTTCATCATTAATAAAGCTAACTGGTAGTCATAATTATTTTTGTACTTATGCTCTTCTTTTAAGTAATTGTATTTTTTCATAGCCTCCAAAAGTGGAATAAAATCATAACCTTCTGGAACCCAAATTTGGGTTACACTTCTACACCCCCTTCCAAAATACAATAACATATCATCGGCAAGTAAGTCTAAGTCGTTTAGGGTTTCTTTTCCATCAAGTATTGCAATGGAGGTTTTATTTTTTCTTATAATATGCGGGTATTTGCCAAAATATTGTTCGAAATAACGACCTGTATTATTGCTGCCCGTAGCCACATATGCATCACAGTTTTTGAGTTGTTCTTGAGGTATAATTAAATTGCTAAATAAGGGATTAATCCGAATCAAGCATTCAATTACATATTGCATTAATACTGTATCTTTTGAAGATAACTTAACAATGGCGGTATGTCCAGCAATGAGCG
Source organism: uncultured Sediminibacterium sp. (assembly GCA_964637225.1). GTDB lineage: Bacteria > Bacteroidota > Bacteroidia > Chitinophagales > Chitinophagaceae > Sediminibacterium. The sequence goes on along the minus strand of CAZWTV010000029.1, from coordinate 6,937 downwards.
TACTTAGCAAATCATGGAAGCCTACTAATGGTATATTCCCGGCCATTACAATACCTACTTTTTTTCCAGTGGGTTTATCTGCAATTCGAGGATACTGATTGGTCCAAAGCTTTAGGGCCTCAAGGTTTAAATAAGCGTCTCTAATTTGATTAATTGCATGTTCTTGAAAATTAGGTGTAAACCAAGAATTTTGTAAAAAAGCCTTTTGTTGAGCTTCAGAAAGCAACTCGTTTTTTGAATTAAAAAACTCATTCCCCAATGTAAAAAAATGCTCAATTCTTGCTTGTAAGTTCATGCTTGTTCTTTATATTTGTGGGGCGAAATTACGTTACTAATTATAAAATAATTTTTTATGGCTATTAAAATTACCGATGAATGTATTAACTGCGGAGCTTGTGAACCAGAATGTCCTAATAACGCAATCTATGAAGGTGGTGTTGAATGGGCTGTTGCAGATGGAACAACAGTTAAAGGATCTTTTAGTTTACTTGATGGAACTACTGTAGATGCAAATCAAAGATTAGCTCCAGTTGCCACCGATACTTACTATATTACACCCAACAAGTGCACCGAATGTCAAGGTTTCCATGAAGAGCCTCAGTGTGCAGCTGTTTGCCCTGTAGATTGTTGCGTACCAGATGAAATGTATGTAGAAACAGTGGAGGTATTACTTGCTAAAAAGGACAAACTACACTCTTAGTATTCTAAATCATTTAATAAAATCATATTTAAAAAGGGAATTAATTTCCCTTTTTTTATGCCCTGTATTAATTAAATTTGAATCATCAATTTTACTGCATGAAAAAGAAAGTGGCTTTGGTTACAGGTGGATTAAGTTCAGAGGCTCAAATAAGTTACAAAAGTGCTAAGACTGTAATGAATGCACTTGATAAAAATAAATATGAAGTGTATTTAATAGATATTCATCCCACTGGATGGTGGTACGAAAATTCAAGGGGAGAAGAAGTGGCAGTAGATAAGTCCGATTTTAGTATCATTGAAAATGGAGTTAAAATAAATTTTGATATAGCCTTGATGTGTATTCATGGCACACCTGGTGAAGATGGTAAAATGCAAGGTTATTTCGATTTAATTGGATTGCCCTATACAAGTTGTGATACTGCAACTTCTGCATTAACATTTAATAAAAGATACACTGTGGCAGTGGCAGGATTTGGAGGGGTGTCAGTGGCGAAGTCGCTTCATTTAGTGAATCCAAATCATCTTACAGCAGATCAAATTTTAAGCCAACTATCATTGCCATTATTTGTGAAACCTAATAATGGAGGAAGTAGCTTAGGTATTAGTAAAGTAAATACAGCTGAAGCGCTAGCACCTGCATTAGAAAAGGCTTTTAAAGAAGATAATCAGGTGTTAGTAGAAGAATTTATAAGTGGAAGAGAATTTACCATAGGAGTTTTTAAGTCTAAAGGTATCACTACTGTTTTGCCTATAACAGAAATTAAAACAGAAAATGAATTTTTTGATTTTGCTGCAAAATATGAAGGAAAGAGTGAAGAAATTACTCCTGCTAAAATATCAGAGTCTATGTTCAGGGACTTATCTGAAGCTGCTAAACAAGTTTATGCCACATTGAATTGCAGAGGAGTTGTCAGAATTGACTTTATTTATGATGAAAATGCAAAAAAAGCTTTTTTGCTTGAAGTAAATACAGTGCCTGGCCAGAGTGAAGCCAGTATAATTCCTCAACAAGTTCGAGCTATGGGTTGGAATTTAACCGACTTTTATGCTACTATTATTGAAGATAGTTTAGCTTCGAAGAAACACAATTAAAATTTTGAATAAATAATATTTGCTATTTTGGAATTCATTGATAAATTATTAAAAAAGCCTTTATGGTTTAATATCTTAACGGGTATAGGACTAATATTGGTTATACTAATATTATTTTTCTTTTCTTTAGGGTGGATCACAGGTAATGGTAAGACTGAGAAAGTGCCCAATGTTATTGGCTTAGATGTAGTGGCGGCAGAAAAAAATATTAAGGCCTTAGGTTTTGATGTAGTGCTCCAAGATTCTATATATGTAGATACACTTGCCAGAAATTCAATTTTAAGACAAACGCCAGAAGCAGATGAAGTAGTAAAGAAAGGTAGGACAGTTTATTTAACTGTCAATAGAGTGATTGCGCCACAAGTTGATATGCCCAATCTTATTGGTTTTTCATTGAAAAGCGCACAGACTTATTTAAAAGTACTTGGATTGAGAATAGGCACTATTAATTTTGTAGCTGATAGAAATAAAAATGTAATTGTAGAGCAGTTTGTAGGTAATGCCCCAATTGCTCCAGGCACAAAAATTGTTTCTGGCACTTTAATAAATTTTACTGTAGGAGATGGGGGTGCTAGTATGGGTATGGAAGTTCCTGATTTAATTGGATTAACCGTGGGTATGGCTAAGATGAAAATTGTGAGTATGGGATTGCTTCTTGGTAATATAACTTCTAATAGTGCCATTGAAGATACGGCAAGTGCTTTCGTAATTCAACAAAATCCTAGTATTTATTCATCTAATTTGGATTCTTTAGGTATGCCTATTAAAAATGTAACTATACAAGGTGCTACAATTGATTTAGTTATTGATAAAGTAGCTCCTGTAATTATAAAAAAAGACAGTTTAAAATAAATAATTTCACAATAAATAAATTACAATGAAAACTATTACTGTAGAAGAATTGAAGGCAAAAATAGAAGCAGGAGAAAAAATTAATTTAGTAGATGTTCGGGAGCCACATGAACATCAAGCTTTTAATATTGGCGGTATCTTATTGCCTCTAGGTCAGGTTCAAAGCTTACAAGTTGATGAAATTGAAGACTTAAAAGAAGAAGTTATATATTTTTATTGTAGAAGTGGTAATAGAAGTGGACAAGCATGTTTAATGCTAGAGCCTTATGGTTTTAAAAATGTAGTGAATGTAATAGGGGGTATGTTAGACTGGCAAGCCAAGTTTCCTAGTTAAATTAATTCATTATATTTTAACGATTAAATATTTTAAAAATGAAAAACTTAAGTTCTATCTTGTGGTGTATATTATTTTTTTTGAGTGCTTGTAATTTTGATAATAATAATTCTTCTTCTTCGGTTTATCACAATAATGCCAATAGAACGGATACCCTTTCAGGTGGAGTTAAATTAATACCCATCACTACAAGTAAAGGTGTATTTAATGTTTGGACAAAAAGAGTAGGTAATAATCCAAGAATTAAAGTTTTATTACTACATGGGGGTCCTGGTTCAACTCATGAATACTTTGAATGTTTTGATTCTTATTTTCCAAAAGCTGAAATTGAATATTATTATTATGATCAGTTAGGTTCTGCTTATTCCGATAATCCTAACGATACTAGCTTATGGAATTTGCCACGTTTTGTAGAAGAAGTTGAAACTGTTAGAAAAGCTTTGGGTTTAGATTCTTCCAATTTCTTTTTATTAGGCCATTCATGGGGTGGTATTCTTGCAACTGAATATGCACTTAAATATCAAAAAAATTTAAAGGGGCTCATTATCTCAAATATGGTGCCTTCTATTCCAGAATATGTAAAATATGCTAATGAAGTATTGGGACCAAAATTACCTAAGGATGTTTTAGCATCCATTCGTGTATTTGAAGCAAAGGGACAATATACGCATCCAGAATATTTGAAACTTATTAACGATTATTATTATCCTGAACATGTTTTAAGAATGCCCTCAGCCACTTGGCCAGATCCGGTTAAACGTGCATTTGCAAGAATGAATTATCCTTTGTATTTAAGAATGCAAGGACCTTCTGAATTTGGTATTGTGGGTAATGCAGTTTTAAAAAATTGGGATCGCAAGGCCGATTTAAAAAATTTAACCATACCCACATTAAGTATTGGGGGCGAGTTTGATACTATGGATCCTAAGGCAATGGAAGAAGTTTCCAAGTTAGTAAAAGATGGACAATTCTTATATTGCCCTAAAGGATCACATATGTCTATGTATGACGATCAGTATACTTATTTTACAGGACTAGTGAAGTTTATAAAAGGAGTTGACTCAAGAAAATAAACTATTTTATATCAATTTTTAAACTACACCAATAGTTTCTTCCAGACATAGGGAAGTAATTATTGGATGTTGTAGTAACACCCCCATAAATATAACTATAAGTATAACCATTAGGCTCATACATAACATTGAAAATATTATTTGCATATAATTGTATTTGCATAGCCCATTTAGCTTTGGTTACTACATTATGAGACAAATGAATATCTTGTAAAAAATAAGCTTTTAAAGTTCTAGATTCGTTTTCAGTATTATCCAAATATTGCTTTGATACATATTTGTTAATAATATTTAAGTTCCACTTTTCATTTAATTGAATACTTAGCGTATGATTAGCAGTTACACTAGGAGATAAAGTGATATCTGTATTTTTATGTACTATTGCTTTTTGTACTCCTAAATCGTAATTGTCAATATACTCAGTAAAAGCATCAATTTTATTTTGACTTAATGTTACATTAGCCATACTTGTTATAAATGAATTTAACTTCCAAGTCTCAATAAATTCAATTCCTATTCTTTTGCTCTTAGGAACATTGGTTCTAGTGTAAGCGCCTACATCATTTATTTTACCAGTTAAAACTAATTGATCCTTATAATACATCAAATAAATGTTAGCTCCCCATTCAAAATTATTTTTCTTATTGGTAAATCCTGTTTCTAGATCTGTAAGAACTTCTTGTTTGGGTTGTTCGTTGGTATTGGCTTCAAAATCATCTCTATTAGGTTCTTTATGTGCCATTGCAATACTGGCATAATAATTAGTATGTTTTGTTTTATAAAATATTCCAGCTTTGGGATTTAAAAAATTAAAGTTTCTTTTCACAGTTAAATCTGGATTATGGTCAAAGCCATACATATTATGTTCTACATTTCTATACTGCACATCAATGAAACTATTGAAAGTATTTGTAATTTGGTAGTTCCATTTTATATAGGTATTGAAATCTTTTTTTATAGCATTATTAAAATAATAATTAGTATTGGGCGATATGCCTATCATTTGTAAGTAAGGTAGTCTTCCATAATGTAGTCCATCATAGGTATTCCATGCACCTCCAATGGTGAATTTGTTTTTACCTTCTTCATAAATTAGTGATGCAATTTGCCCATAAAAATTATTATCAAGCCATTTTCTTCTTACAATATCTAGTATTTTTGAAGGCTTAGTGGAAATATAATCAGACAAGAGTGCGCCACCTTTATATTCTTCGTAATACCCTAAGCCTCTTGTTAAAAAGAGAGCTGTATTCCAGCTTAATTTAGCATTCACAGACTTATTATAGAATAATTGGTAATGTGTTTGATGGTAATTATCGGTTTGATTATTATAGGGGGCGTCTAATTTTTCCATACCTGCTGGGTTGTATGTTCTTTGTGTGCTTAACAATTCTTCAGGTACACCATACCAAGCCTGATAAGTCTTTTCCCATCCTGAAAATACATTCAATCTTAAAGAAGATTTATCTCCCCAATAAGTACTGCTTACATAAAATGATTTTAATTTTGAACTTGCTCTATCAATATAACCATCACTATTTATATTACTTACTCTACCATCTATAGTAAAATGGTTATTCATTAATCCAGTACCTATTTGTAAGGTATTTTTTAATGTATTAAAAGAACCAACACTAGTTTGAAGGGATATATATTTTTCGGGATTATAATTATTAGTAGCTAAATTAATTGTAGCTCCAAATGCCCCGGCTCCATTGGTTGAAGTACCAACTCCTCTCTGAATTTGAACACTATTCAAACTGGAACTAAAATCGGGTAAGTCTACAAAGTAGGTTATCATACTTTCTGCATCATTATAGGGTATACCATTTAAGGTTACATTTATTCTTGTACCATCGGTACCTCTAATTCTAATTCCTGTATAACCTACACCTGTTCCAGCATCTGAATTCACAACTACAGAGGGGGTATTTTGTAAGAGAAAAGGAAGGTCTTGTCCATAGTTAACTTGTTGTATACTTGCTTTGTTCAAATTGCTAATAGCAAAGGGACTGTTTTCATTCACTCTCACCGACCTTACTTCTAAAGGGGGCAGGTTTCTAATACTGTCTGTAAATTTTTGCAAGCTATCTTTTTTCTTTTCTACAAAAACTTTTTTTGGTTGTGCCGTACTTGATACAATCAAAAATAAAAGTGCAAATGTTCCCAATAACTTAATCATAACTAAAGTTTTAATGTTTTTAAAAAATTAAATACTGGGAACAGGAATAATTGCTATGAGAAGTGCGCGAGATGCGATGGCCTTCCCTTCGCAGGCATTACCCTGTTCAGGTTCAACGGGTTTTTCTCAGCTGTTTAAAGCACCCCGAGGACGGTGCAAAGATATATAAGATATTTTTACAAAGCCTTGTAACTTTATACTAAATTTTACGTTTTAAGTAAAAAAGAACGCATATGAAAAAAATACTTTTGGCTTCATTAATATTCTCAACCCTATTTTCTTCTAGACCACTTGTTGCCCAAGAAAAGACATCTCTAATTTATGATGAAAATGTACAAATTAGAAAGGTGGGAAGTTTTAATGCCATTAGTGTATCTAGTGCAATTGATCTGTATTTAACACAGTCAAATAAAAATGAAGTAGCTGTGAGCGCTAGTAATTCTGAAATCAGAGATCAAATTGTAGCGGAAGTAGTAGGGTCTACATTAATTATAAGACTTGGTGATAAAGGAACTTGGTTTAGTTGGAAAAAATGGGGGAATTATAAAACAAAAGCTTACGTGAGTGTTAAAGACATTGATGCCATAACTGCTTCAGGGGCTAGTAATGTTCACTTGGTAAATACTATTGAGTCGCCTAAGTTGAAAATTAAATTAACAGGTGCATCCGATTTTAGAGGAAATATTAAAGCAGGAGTAATAT
>CAZWTV010000028.1:0-19842 GCA_964637225.1 uncultured Sediminibacterium sp. | reverse complement strand
AAAGTTCAGACCTGGTCTGGACTTTTTCTTTTTATCTAGCTTTGTAATTTACATTGGTTAATTTTATAGTATGAGTTTTTTAAGTAAAATATTTGGAGTAAAAGAAAAAGAAACCTTGGACCAGGGTTTAGAAAAAACCAAAAAGAGTTTTTTAGAGAGAATATCTAAATCCATAATAGGTAAAACTTCAGTGGATCATGAAGTGCTGGATCAACTTGAAGAAGCTATGATTGGAGCAGATATTGGCGTAGATACTACATTGGCTATTATTGATAAATTACAAGAAAGAGTAAAAAAAGAAAAATATATATCTACGGCTGAATTAAATAGTTTATTGCACAAAGAAATGGTTTCTTTGTTAGTAGATGCTCCTACGCATCAAATGGGTTTCACACCTCCCCAGGATAAAAAACCATACGTAATTTTAGTCGTAGGTGTGAATGGAGTAGGAAAAACCACTACTATTGGTAAATTAGCTCATCATTATAAAGAAGCCGGAAATACAGTGATATTAGGTGCTGCAGATACTTTTAGAGCCGCAGCGGCCGATCAATTAACTATTTGGAGTGAAAGAGTGGGTGTTCCCATCATAAAACAAAATCATGGAGCAGATCCCAGTGCTGTTGCTTTTGATACGATACAATCGGCCATTGCAAAAAATGCAGATGTTGTTTTAATTGATACTGCAGGACGATTGCACAATAAAGTGCATTTAATGGATGAGTTAAATAAAATTAAACGTGTGATAGAGAAAAAAATACCTAATGCACCCCATGAAGTTTTATTAGTATTAGATGGTTCCACTGGTCAAAATGCATTAGAGCAAGCTAAACAATTTATGGCAGTAACCGATGTGAATGCATTAGCCATTACAAAATTAGATGGCACCGCTAAGGGGGGGGTGGTATTATCAATAGCATATCAGTGTAAAATTCCAGTGAAATATATAGGTGTGGGTGAACAAATAAAAGATTTACTTCTATTTGATAAAGATGCCTTTGTTGATTCTATCTTTAATTAAAAAGTATAACGAATACCTATACCTGCCCAGCCGCTTTCAAAATAACTACTACCCACAAAATTAAAAGAGGGTTGCCAGTCAACACTTATATTGAGTGGTGCATTTTTTACCTTGTAGTCCAAGCCTAAGATACCATCTACTCCTACAGCAATTCCTGCTGTGTGATCGGGATTATTTTTTTTCCAGGTTTCACTCCATATTCCTAAATGTCCTCCATAACCAACATACCAACTTAGGTTTTCATTGCCTTCAATAGGTGCATAAGTTTCATATAAAAGGGTAGCTCTGAAACCATCTAAAGAAAAATAGCCTAGGGCTTCTATAGCTTTATTGCTTCTTAAAAATTGTTTATAAGAAACTGCACTTGGGTACATTTTTACACCAATTGCTGAATGATAAGCTTTTTCGTATGTTGTACGAGTGCTTATAGTGTCAATAGTAATATTTTGTGATGATACATTAAGTGCCCATAAAGCACTTATTAAACTACAAATTATATATTTCATATATCTCATTGGGGGTTAGCAAATGTAAGGAGAAAATATAAAAATAGGATGTTTAAAAATCATTAATTTTTCTATAAACAAGCCTTGTCAGTACTAGGGAATCTAGTGAATTATGTTTAGGTTTGTACTATGCATAGTTTTAAAGAATTATCTGAGAAATTTTATAAGGCTTTTGAAACAGATCACTTTCCTGAATCACCCTCTAGTTTATATGAGCCAAGTAATTATTTTTTAAGCATTGGTGGAAAAAGAATTAGACCCGTAATGTGTTTATTAGGAAATGAATTATTCAGTGAAATTCATCCCGACGCTTATCAATTAGCAAATGCAGTGGAATTATTTCACAACTTCACTTTAGTACACGACGATATGATGGATGCAGCCACTTTAAGAAGAGGCAAAACTACCGTACATGTAAAATACGATGAAAGCACTGCATTACTGGTGGGTGATGTAATGCTAATTAGAGCTTATGAATATATTCAAAATATCCAATCCCCTCAGTTGTCAAAAATTTTGCAATTATTCAATACCACTGCCAAAGAAGTTTGTGAAGGTCAACAGCTCGACATGGACTTCTCTAAAATGGAGCATGTAAGTATGGATCAATACATACATATGATAACCTTAAAAACATCAGTGCTGTTAGCTGCTAGTTTAGAAATGGGAGCCATCATTGGAGGTGCAAGTATAAATAACTGTAAACATTTATATGAATTTGGAAAAAAAATTGGTATTGCATTTCAAGTACAAGATGATTATTTAGACGCTTTTGGAGATGCGGCCGTTTTTGGTAAAGAGCCCGGAGGAGACATTAAACAAAATAAAAAAACATTTTTGTTAATCCATGCTTTAGAAGTTGCCTCCAACGATCAGAAAAAAGAATTGAAAATACTGATGGATTCCAACGCTTCAAATAAAGTAGAAAAAGTCTTAGCCATTTTTAAATCTTGTGGAGTCGACGCATGGGCAGAAGCTGCCAAATTGAGCTACATGAAAGAAGCTTTTGAACATCTTGAAGCTATAGCAGTAGTATCTGAAAGAAAAAAACCATTAATGGAATTGGCTCATTACCTCATGAATAGAAATCAATAATTAGTCCAGCACATGATGAATTTATTTAGGAAAAAATCAATTGAAAAAATTGTTAAAGATGCTGAGTTGGGAATAGATGATGGGCATAGTACAAGTGGATTAAAAAAAGTATTGAGTGTTAAAGATCTAACCTATATGGGTATAGCTGCTGTTGTGGGGGCAGGAATTTTCTCCACTATAGGAACTGCAGCCTATCATGGTGGTCCAGGCATATCTTTATTATTTATTGTAACTGCTATTACTTGTGGATTTAGTGCCCTTTGCTATGCTGAATTTGCAAGTAGGGTACCCATAGCAGGAAGTGCTTATACCTACGCATATGTTACTTTTGGAGAATTAATTGCATGGATCATAGGTTGGGCATTAATATTAGAATATGCCATTGGGAACATAGTAGTGGCTATAAGTTGGAGTGGTTATTTTGTAAATTTATTGGAAGGTTTTCATATTCATTTACCTGGCTGGTTAGCGACTAACTATGAACAGGCGCAACAAGGCTATCAAGAAGCTTTACAGCATTTGGCTTCTGGTGGATCTAGAGAAAATTTCAGTAAGTTGGCTCGTATTGGCTATGACGCAATAACAAATGCTCCCCGTATTGGCTCTTGGAAAATTATTTTAAATACACCCGCTTTTGTCATTGTATTTCTTATTACAGTTCTAGCCTATATTGGCATTAAAGAAAGTAAGAAGAGTACCAATTTTATGGTCATCTTTAAAATAATTGTAATCATATTCGTAATTATTTTAGGTTTTTATTATGTAGATACAAAAAATTGGGATCCCTTTTTACCTAATGGTTTTACAGGGGTATTAGCAGGAGTGTCTGCTGTTTTTTATGCCTATATAGGGTTTGACGCCATCTCTACTACAGCTGAAGAATGTAAAAATCCCCAGAGAGATTTACCTAGGGGTATGATATATTCCTTAATTATTTGTACTGTATTATATATTTTAATTGCATTAGTCTTAACGGGAATGGTAAAATATTCAGCATTAAAAGTAGATGATCCTTTAGCTTTTGTATTTGATCAAAAGGGTTTACATAAAATTGGATACATAATATCAATAAGTGCCGTAGTAGCCACGACTAGCGTACTTTTGGTATTTCAGTTGGGTCAACCTAGAATATGGATGAGTATGAGTAGGGATGGATTATTACCCAAAAAGTTTTCTAAAGTTCATCCAAAATTTGGAACCCCTGCATTTGCAACCGTCATTACAGGTATTTTTGTGGGGATACCTTCCTTATTCATGTCAATTAGCAGAATGACCGACTTAACGAGTATCGGAACCCTTTTTGCATTTGTGCTCGTTTGTTTTGGCGTATTAGTCTTGCCCAGACTTACTGGTAATAGTGTTCAACAAGCTTTCCGTTTGCCTTATATAAATGGCAAATATATTATTCCTGTGTTGGCTACTTTATTTATTATTTTATCCAATCAAAGAATTAGTAATGCTATATCTAGCTGGAAGAGTGAAGGTTATCAAGAAATTTTATTTTTATTATTTATTTTAATTTTATTACTAGTAGCTGTGTTAAGCTTCATAAGAAACTTTTCCCTCATACCCATCATTGGTGCTTTATGTTGTTTATATTTAATGATTGAAATACCTCCTATTAGTTGGTTATGGTTTTTTATATGGATGAGTATAGGTCTTATTTTTTATTCTTTTTATGGACGTAAAAAAAGTCTTTTAGCCCAATGAAATATCAGGTAGGGGATGAAATCATAGTTTTACATAGCAATGAAGAGGGTACTATCATTGAAATTATGAATGAACAAATGGTTATGATTGAAGTGAGAGGCGTTAAATTTCCAGCCTACATGGATCAAATCGATTTTCCTTACTTTAAAAGGTTTACTGAAAAAAAATTATTTACAGAAAAGACCGCTCCACAAAAAATATATATTGATCAAATTCCAAAAGAAAAAATCAAAGCATCTGACACTAAAATTGAAGATGGGGTTTGGCTGCAATTAATTCCTAAGTTTAGCTTGGATGATTTTAATGACGAAATTGTAGACAGTTTAAAAATTTATTTATCAAATCATACCCGCTTCGCTTATACTTTCATTTACCAACAATTTTTTTATGCAGATCCTGATTTTATATTAGAGTCTACCATTCACCCCTTTACCGATTTTTATTTACACGATATTCCTTTTGCAGCAGTCAATGATTCTCCCTCTTTTACTATTGATTTTTCTTTGGTAGAAACTTCCAAAAATAAAGCCGAACATTATGAGACGAATGTAAAAGTAAAACCCAAGCCATTATTTCAAAAAATTGAAAACCTAAAACAAAATAATCAAACTGCCATTCCCTATTTATTATTTGAATCTTATCCAGATAAAGTACATGATAATTATATCCCCTTAGATATTTTAAAATCGGCTGGTTTTAAAGTCTATGATGCTTCAAAAATTAAACAAAATTTACCTGCTGCTCGCTCGGTGATTGATTTACATATAGAAAAGTTAGTAGACAAATATGAACATTTATCTAATTTTGAAATTTTAAGTATACAATTAGCTGAGTTTGAAAAATGGTTTGAAATAGCTCAATGGCATCATCTACCTTCTTTAATTATTATTCATGGCGTTGGTGCTGGTAAATTAAAAAATGAAATTCATGATTTACTCAAGGTAAAAAAGGGGGTTAAAAACTTTGTTAATCAGTACTCCGAATGGTATGGTTATGGAGCTACCGAAGTTTTTTTTGAGTATTGATATGCTTGTTATTTAAATTCATTAAATAACTATTTAATTATTGATAACCAATTAAATAGTCTACTTCATATTCTAATATAAAGTCAAACAGAATTGCTTACCTTTGCAAAACTACAATCCCGAACTATCGTGGTAAGTAATTACCAAGGAAAGTCCGGACAGCATAGGGTAACCTACCGGTGAAGAGCCGGCGTTTCGAGCAATCGAAATAGAGAAAGTGCCACAGAAAATAACTACCTCGAAAGGGGAAAAGGTGAAAACGTGCGGTAAGAGCGCACGGATAAAGCAAGTGATTGTTTTATAGGGTAAACCTTAGGTGCTGTAATGCCACGTATAGGAGCGTTTGAGAACGACTCGTTCAAGTTCCAGGGTAGGCAGCAAGACTCCATCAGTAATGTTGGAGCTAGATAAATGATAGTTTAGAAACAGAATCCGGCTTATGAGGCTTGTAGTATTTTAATATTTATTCCATCTTTAAATGATGGTTACTAAAACTTAACATACATGACTATTGAGCAGATAAAGCGTATGAAGGATCAAGTGAGTGTCCTAAGGAGGTTTCTTTGACGTCGAGAATCGATTATATAAAGTAGCTACAGACAAACAATTGTCTTTATCTCCTGGTTTTTGGGATGATAATATAAGAGCTACTTCTATCATGAAGGAAATTAAAGTAAACGAGTATTGGATTGAAATGTATCAGAATGTGGAAACACATTTAGAAGATTTTATAGTGCTATTTGATTTTTGGAAAATCGGAGATGCTACTGAACAAGAAACACAAGAAGCATTTCAGAAAGCCACCCTTTTTATTGAAGAAGCAGAATTTAAAAGTACTTTAAATAAACCTGAGGACGAACTTCCTGCTATTTTACAAATTAATCCAGGCGCTGGTGGTACTGAAAGTCAAGACTGGGCAGAGATGCTACTTCGTATGTATACAATGTATGCAGAGAAACAAGGTTGGTCTGTAAGTACTTTAGATTATCAAGAAGGTGATGGTGCAGGGATAAAATCGGCTACTTTACAATTAGAGGGCCCCTTTGCATATGGCTTTTTGAAAGCTGAGTCTGGGGTGCACCGTCTAGTAAGAATTTCACCCTTTGATAGTAATGCAAGAAGACATACCTCTTTTGCTTCGGTATATGTATATCCTTTAATCGACGATACCATTGAAATTGTGGTGAACCCAGCCGATATTGAATGGGAGTTTTATAGAAGTGGAGGTAAAGGGGGACAGAATGTAAATAAAGTTGAAACTGCAGTAAGATTAAAACATAGTTCTGGAATTATTGTGGAATGTCAACAAGCAAGAACACAAGGCGAGAATAGAGAGATTGCCATGAAAATGTTGAAGAGTAGGTTATATGAAGAAGAAATGCGTAAAAAACAAGAAGCTTTAAATGCATCTAATGCCAATAAGAAAAAAATTGAGTGGGGTAGTCAGATAAGATCCTATGTGTTTCATCCTTATAAAATGATTAAAGATCATCGTACCGATTTTGAGGTTGGTAACATAGGGCCAGTTATGGACGGAGAAATAGATGGTTTTATAAAAGCATATTTAATGATGGAAAAAGAAAATTAAAGTACTTTTATTTATTTTGGAGAAGTTTTTTGTATAAGTTCATACTTATTTTTAGGTCGTACATTTTCTCTCCATTTAAATCCTCTAATAATTAATTCTTCTTTAGGGGTTTGGTTTAGAGGAGTCATTTTTCCAACTAGTTGGTTTTTAAAAATTACCTTAGCAGGTTCTGTATTTTCAAAGTATACTTCAATGATTTGAGCATTGGAATGGTTTACGCCAATAAAATTTTTATCATTATCTAAAGGGAAATAAATATTTTCAGCATTTCCTTTAGCGCTCATTTTATAAATTTCACCGTCTTCAAACCATACATTTAGTGTGTTACCTTTTAATTGATTATAATTTTGGGTGGTATCAATTTTATTAATGGCAAAGGCATTTTCAAATACATATAATTGCTCAGGCTTTTTATTTTTTACAAATAAATATATAGTATCGCCAGTGATTTGATTATTATTGGCCCAAATGATGGGTTCTGATATTAGGCGAATGGTAGAGTCGCTTAATGAATAGAATAAACTATCTGCTTTACCTTGTAAGGAATCTGAATATATTTTAACGCCATGATAGGCTTCAAAATATTTATCTTGTGTTGTATCGGTAAGTACTCCAATAGAATCTCTTGCTTTAGGTATTTTTCTTTTTAAATCTGAAATTTTACCTGCATATAAAGTATCTGCAGCAATGTATAATGTATCTTTTTTTTGTTTAAGTAATAACAAAGGATTTTCTGTGGCTAAAAAAGTAGATTTTTGTTTATTCACTTTTATATTATCTGCCTTTAAATCAAAGCCTAAAGTATCTTTGGAAGTATAAATAGCATTTCCTTTAAATTCGCCTATTTGTAAAGAATCATCCACCGCCATTTCATCTGCAATAAAATGATAAGTGCTATCATCAATATTTGACCTATCATATAAATAGCCTTTTCTAGTTCCCGTATTGTAATTTCCGTTGGTAGTACTAATGACTCTCTTACCTGTTATAATTTTAGTAGGGCTTAAAAAGTTAGTAAGTTGACTGTAGGTATTATATTCTAAGGTGTCTGTAATAATATTATTTTCTGGATCAATTAATTCCACCTTTTTTCTAAATATGGCATCTCTTGTTTCACCATAATAAAGGCCTTCTGTACTAGTTAAAATTGTTTTATTTCGAACCAGCTTGCCTCCACTTTTAAAACTTCCTAATTTTAGAGATACATCATAATCTAAAGAGTCGGTAGTTAATAACCCTTTACCATCGGTGAGTTTTACTTTTTTGCGTAAATATGCTTTTTTGGTACCACCCATGTATTTTAAATAATTAGCATAAATATTTACACTATCTGCATCGTTGATATGTACATTTCCAAAATCTTCTAAAGTATTGAGTGTGGTATTTAAAATAATACTGTCCCCGTATAATAAAGTTTTACCTTGACGAATTTTTACATGTCCCACTAATATCAAGTAGTCCATGCTATCCATTTTCTTTACATTATACACTTCAGCGGAAAGAAATTCAATTAGTTTATTATTATTGGAAGGTACCTGTGTTGTAATGGTATCTTTTAATTTCAATAGAGTAGTGCCTTGCCCTTTTGTAATGGAAGAGTGTAGACAAGACAATAATATGATAAAGCCCCACTTATTCATGATTCAGCGTATCCGCTAAAGGCTTTTCTAAAGGTGTTGATTTATCTTTTTTTCCAAATACAGATACATTAATATATCTTTTAGGATGTACTTTAATATCATCCACAAGTGTATTTATACTTTTAAGTGTACCTTGTAACTCTTGATAAAATGCAGCGTCGTTCATTAATTTAGCTGCAGTTCCATTACCTGAATTCAATTTTTGTAAACTAATATTAAGAGAAGCTACTGCCGTTTGAATAGTTTTGATGGTTTTATTAAGGTCTGCATCTTTCACAGAACTAGAAACAGAATCTAAGTTGTTAATTATTTTATTAAGCTTTTCATTATTGCTATTTAAATTTTTTGTAAAAGCATTTAAATTATCAAAAGATTGGCTCACTGATCCATTTTGTTTTTGTAACATGGCTTCAATATTGGCCATTGAACTATTTAAACTTTTTGTGGTAGCTGCCAAATTTTCTAATACAATTGCAAGGTTTTCTTTATTCTTATCATCTAAGACAGTATTGATATTATTTAAAACTTTGTCTAAAGAACTAATTGCATTTTTGGTTTTTTCGCCTAAGGGAGAAAGCGTGTTCACAAAATCTCCTAACAAACTAGTGGCGGGAGCTGTAATAATTGTATCACCCGATTTTAAATAATTAGGGGCATTGCCTAATACAATACTTATACTACTTATGCCTAAAGGGTTATCTTGAATGGTAGCAATGGAATTGGTTGGAATTTTATAAGCTTCATTTAGTTTTACTGAAACAATGATAGAAGCTAAATTATCTTTTTGATTCTCAATTTCAAAAACTGTTCCTACTTGATACCCATTGACAAAAACAGGATTGGAAACTATCAAACCTTTGGTGTCTGCATATTTTGCATATAAAAAATTGCCAGGATGAAATATTGTTTTGCCTTTTAGAAAATTAAATCCAATAATCATCAAGGTAATAGCAATTACAGTAAGTGCTCCCACTTTGGTTTCGTTTGATACTTTCATCTTACACGAATTAAATAAACTTTATGTAAAATTAGCTAAAAAAGGGGAGCTAATTAGCATTTGTCTTTTTCTGATTTTCCAGTGAATTTTTATATCTAATCACCGACTTGGTAATAACCTCACAAATTTGATTTTGACCTTCTTCGCTATTGAGATAATCCTCATCTTCAGGATTAGAGATAAAACCAGTTTCTACGAGTACCGCTGGCATTTTAACGGCAGCCAATACCCAAATGCCTTTTTGTCTTTGTTTTGCTTCTCTACTTATACGACCAGTAGCCTTAAATTCTTCTTCAATGGTTAAAGCTAAACTCGCCGCCCTTTGAAAATATTGTTGTGTTAATAAACTTACCATCATGGAACGGGTTGGGTCGGCCTCTTCTATATCTTTAATTTGCTTTTCAGAGATAGAATCTAATTTTTCAACAACGTCGTCAACGGCTTCATTGGCCATATCTTTTTTTTGGTCAGATTTACCCACATTATAAATAAAAGTTTCTGTACCTCTTGCAGTATTAGGAGTGTAAGTGGTTTTATATAAAGGCACCCTTCTTGTTACTTTTCTTTTAACTCCTTTTTTCTTTACTGTGTAGGTTTTATTGGTATAGCCTATTATTTCTCTTTCTCTTTTCGGATCTGCTGAATTAGTATGAATGCAAATGAATAAATCTCCTTTAGCTGCATTCGCAATATTAGCTTTTTCTACTACTGAATTAAATATATCCGTTCTGCGTGTAAGAACAACTTCAACATCTGGAATAGACTCTTTAATATATTCTTCCAATTTTAAAGAAATTGCCAATGAAACAGCAGCTTCAGTTGAATATTTACCATTTGAACCTGGGTCTGTGCCACCATGACCAGGGTCAATAATGATACGTTTTAAGGTTTTAGCTGAGTTCTGGGCTTTAGTGGGTATGCTAAAAAGGGTAAAAAGAGCAATTGCGCTGTAAGTTAATGCTAAAATCAGTCTATTTTGCTTCATAATCAGTGCCTTAATGCTGTTTTAGTTTATTTTTGTTGCTGTGATATTAGCAGGACACAAAAATAACGTAAAATTAAGGCGTTCTATTGTAAATGGGATCATTTTACTAACATTAACAATAGTTTTAATGCCCTTTATGGGCGTTTTAGCTCAAAATAAAACTATACTCCCTTTAAAAGACAGTGTATCCTCTTTTAAGGATACCCTATCTAAAAAAAACGATAGTAATAATATTAAAACATTAAGAATTTCGAAAGACAGTATTGATACTCCTATCAATTATAATGCAGAAGATTCTGGAGTTATGATAATGAAAACGAAAGAATTTTTTTTATATGGAAAGGCTAAAACGGTTTATAAAACCTCTCAACTAGAGGCTGCTACTATTGTGTACGACCAACAAAGTCAAAATATAAAAGCTTATGGAGCCAAAGATACCACTGGAAATCCCATGAGCAATCCTAAATTCATTGAGGGTACGATGACTTCTGTGAATGATTCCATTTATTTTAACATGAAATCTGGTAAAGGGTTAACTAAAAATACAAATTTTCAACAAGGTGAAATTTTTATCAATGCCAAAACCATGAAAAAGGTGAATAAAGAGGAAGCCTTTGCTTGGAAAGCTAGATTTACCACTTGTAATTTAGATGAACCACATTTTGCTTTTAGAACCAATAAACTTAAAATAATCACAGATAATATTGGTGTGTCTGGGCCCGCCTTTCCAGAATTTGAAGGGGTACCAATTCCTATTGGAATTCCTTTTGGAATATTCCCGTTATATAGAGGTAAACATTCAGGTCTCATGGCTCCGGCATTTTCTTCAAGTGAAGATTTTGGTTTAGGTTTTGAAGGACTCGGCTACTATAAAGTGCTAAGTGACAATTTTGATGCAACGGTAAGAACCAATATTTATTCCTATGGGGGATGGAGTGCCAATTTAAATAGTAAATATATTTTACGTTATAAATATATAGGCAATTTTAATTTGAGCTTACAAAATTCTAGAATACTCAATAGAAATATAAATATTGCAAGTGAATTTACAGGGGGTAGAACTTTTATGTTGAATTGGTCACATTCCATGGATGCTAGGGCTTTACCAGGAACAAATTTCTCTGCTAATGTAAATTTTGGAAGTACAAAGTATAATAGTTATTTACTCAATAACCCTTATCAAAATTATCAGAATCAAATAAGCTCTTCTATTAGCTATAATAAGTCTTGGAATAATAAATATAATTTAGCTGTTAACTTAAATCATAACCAAAATAATAATTTAGGCTTAGTGAATTTAAGTTTACCTAATATAAATTTTAATGCACTTACTATTTATCCATTTCAATCTAAAGATCAAATTGGCAATGGAAAATGGTATGAAAAATTAGGTATTGGATATAATGGTACTTTCCAAAATCAGATGTCTTTTTATGATTCCGCCTTTAATATCAACCGATTATTAGACACTATGCAGTGGGGAGCCTCTCACAATATACCTATTAGTGTTTCACTTCCATCCCTTGGGCCAATTACTATTACTCCTTCTGTGGGTTTTGAGGAAAAATGGTTTGGAAGAGAAAATACAAAATCGTGGAATAATAAATTACACAAGGTTGATACTAGTTTTGAAAAAGGTTTTTTCAGAGCACCTCATGTGAGTTTTGGTGTGGGAACGGCAACAAGAATTTTTGGTACCTACAAATTTAAAAGTGATTATGTGCAAGCTATACGTCACGAAATAAGACCTAGTGTTGCTTTTAGTTATTCCCCAGATTTAGCAAAAGCATATCATTATAGTACTCAGATTGACTCTACAGGAAGAACCTATCGATTTTCAAAATTTGATGGAGGTGCTTTGGGAGGGGCCTATTCGGAAGGTACTTTTGGAGGGCTTAGTTTTGGTGTAGATAATTTATTAGAAATGAAAGTAAAAGATAAAAATGATACTAGTGCTGAAAATTTTAAAAAAGTAAAATTGATAGAGGGTTTTGGATTTACTTCTAATTATAATTTTTTAGCCGATAGCTTTCAACTAGGTAATTTTAATTTTTACGCACGTACCATTTTATTTGATAAGTTTAATATTTCATCTTCTTTTTCTTTGGATCCCTATGCTACCGATAAACAAGGTTTCAGGGTAAATAGATTAGATATCGATCCTGCCAAATTCAAATTTGGAAATATTACCAATGGGGGTATTTCTATTTCTACTTCTTTTAAAAGTAAATCTAAAGAGGAAGCTGCCTCTAAGAAAAAAGAAATTCCTTTAGATCCTTTTATGACACCAGATGAACAGCAAAGACAACTACAATATGTCAAAGCCAATCCAGCAGAGTTTACAGACTTTAATATTCCATGGAGTTTAACTATTTCTTATTCATTTCAATTTTCTAGAATCCTTAAGTCCGACTATTCTGGTTTTAAATTACAAACTTATTCCAATTTGAATTTTAATGGAGATTTTAGTTTAACGCCTAAGTGGAAAATGGGGGGGACAGGATATGTTGATGTTGCTAAAGCTAGTATACAACAATTAAGTATGTTCATTACTCGTGAAATGCATTGTTGGCAACTATCTATTAATGTAACCCCAATAGGCTTATACCGTTCATTTAGTATTACTGTAAATCCTAAGTCAGGTATATTAAGAGATTTAAGAATCAATAGAAGTAGAACATTCTCATCATCCACTTTCTAAGCATTTTTCATGCTATTTACAATTTTTTACCATTGTTTTCAGTGTAGTATTTTGCCATAATATCATATACAGCTTGCTTCAAACTATCTTTAGTATATCCTTGAGGATAAATGGGTTCAAGAATATGCATACTAATTTTTCCAGGTGTAAAATAGAGAATTGGCCTAGCAGGTAAAATTTTTTTTGTATTCAGTAGTACTACTGGAATGATTGGTTTTTGAGTTTCAATAGAGAGTTTAAATGCGCCATCATAAAATGATTTTAATGGGGCAGAGGTTCTGTTTCTGGTTCCTTCCGGATAAATAAGCATATCTAATCCATTATTTAAAACCTCCACCATTTTATCAAAACTTTTTTTTCTACTATTATGATCTTTTCTATCTACTATGACTGTGGCAAATTGATAAATCCATCCAAATAAGGGCACATAAATAAAACTTTTCTTAGCAATAGTTTTATTGGCCCTTGGTAAAAAAGGGGTGCTCACAGGTATATCTATTAAACTATTGTGATTACAAACCACAATAGCATTATCTAATCCTTTAAAAACATGTTTTCCTTTTACACTAAAACTACAACCTGATAAGAATAAAAATAAACCCATCCATAACTGAGAAATTCTTCTGTGGTATCTTGTTTTATGTGGATCAGGAATTAAAAAGCAAAATAAATAAAACCATAAAAATAACATCATAGTAGACGCAAAAACGAATAAAGCCCAGAGTGCTAAAATCCTTGCTTGTATGTTTTTAATCATTTTCATTTTTTTCAGATAGACCAATTAATGGGATCTAGATGGTTTTTTACTAAGTATTCATTGGTAGCACTAAAATGTTTACATCCAAAAAAACCATTATGAGCGCTGAAAGGGGATGGGTGAGCTGCTTTTAAAATTTTATGTTTTGTGTGGTCAATTAATTTAATTTTTTCTTGTGCGAAATTACCCCATAAAATAAATACTAATTTACTTTTTTTTAAGGATAATAAACTTATGATATCATTTGTAAAATCAGTCCAACCTATTTTAGCATGGCTAGCTGGTTCGTTGGCTCTAACTGTAAGTACAGCATTCATAAGTAGAACCCCTTGTTTAGCCCAGGGAGTTAAATTACCGGTAGAGGGAAGGGGCATTCCAATATCATTTTGTAATTCTTTATAAATATTAATGAGTGAAGGGGGAGGTTTTATACCGTCGGGTACAGAAAAACTTAAACCCATGGCTTGGCCTGGATTATGGTAAGGATCTTGACCAAGTATAATTACTTTTACTTTATCAAAGGGTGTTAAACTAAAGGCATTAAATATGAGAGGGCCGCTTGGATATATTACTTTGTGTAAAGCTTTTTCTGCTTTTATATGATCTGTAATTTGTTTAAAATAAGGCTTTTCAAAATATTCAGATAAAGCCATTTTCCAACTATATTCAATTTTTATATCAATCATTTATCATTACATTTTAAGTAACATCTTACTAAAGATATATCTTGTTCAATATACTTCCAACCATCTGTACATTTTTAAGTCAAATTTTGTAACTTTCTTATCTATTTAGTGACCATGAAAAAATTATTGAATTTAATAAGGACTGTTTTTCTTTTTACCTATTGTAACACTTTTTTTATTCAAAAAGAGCTCAAGGCACAAGTAGATTCCATTCGCCAAATTCATTTTAATAAAGATAGCTCAGCTATTATTGGTTTTTACACTAATTCAAATTATAAATTATTACATACGCCTTTACCTATGGTTCAATGGGAACGTATGTTAAGTCAAAATAATCAAGTTGAATTAAAGATAATTTCAATCGAAAAATTAGATGATGGGTTTCACCTAATTGTAGTATTTAAAAATAAATCAAAGGATACATTAACTATAGACAATGTATTGCCTTTCGAAAAATCGAGCAATAATGTATATATTACCGGTAGAGGCAATCATAGTTTATCTAGAACACATTTGTTCCTACCAGGGAAATTGCCTGTCAATGTTATAGTGCCTGATAATGCTTGGGAATTAGGTTTTAATACCTTTGCTTTAGATTCTTTAGTTTCTATTTATGGATTTTCTAGAAGAGACAAACAAAGTCTTACTTTGGGTAAAACTAAAAGATTTGAAACCATTTTATATCCAAGTGGTAGTATTCAATATAGTATATGGATAGCACCTTATAGAGGTTCTTGGCAAACTGGACTTTTAAAAGTTTTTAGAGATAAAAAAATTTATGATGTCATTTCTTTTAATGACACTTTGTATAAAAGAAAAGATCTTGCATGGATACAACACACTTATTTGATGCACCTAATGATGGCTTGGGATAAATTTTTCTATAATACCTCTGAAAAACAAACAGCATTACCCTCTTTTGTGGAAAGGGGAAAAAAACTATATGGGGGAGATGATATTATAACCATTTGGCCCACCTGGCCAACTTTAGGTTTAGATCAAAGAAATCAATTTGATCTATATGCAGATTTACCTGGGGGTTTAGCTTCCATAAAATCAATAAGTAACGATTTAAAAAAAGAAAATAAACATTTATTTGTCTCTTATAATCCTTGGGATATAGATACTCGTCAACAAAATCATTACGATGGATTATCCATGCTCCTTAAAAATACAGATGCCGATGGTGTTGTTCTAGACACACAAGGAAGTTCTAGTGATAGTTTGCAAAATGCAGCAGATCGAGTGAAAAAAAGTGTTATTATGTATAGTGAAGGTATGGCTGTTCCAAAAGATATGCAAGGTATTATTGCAGGTAGAGTTCATAATGCATTGTATTATCCGCCTTTATTAAATTTAAATAAGTATATACAACCTGGTTTTTCCATTTTTCGGGTTGCTGAATTATTCAAAGAGCCCATTCGAAGAGAATTTGCTACAAGTTTTTTTAATGGATATGGTACTGAGGTGAACATCATGGCAGCAGGACAACCTGACTGGGTGGAAGAGCAATATGCTTTTCTAGGTAAGACCACTTCTTTACTCAGGCTACTATCTGATAATTTTAACAGTTCAAATGCCACCCCCTTACTATCCACAACCGTGGATAGCATATGGGTGAATCAATGGCCCAATGATCAAAAAATAGTGTATACCATATATTCAACGAGGGCGCAGGGGTATATTGGCGATTTATTTGAAGTAAGTCAAAAATATAATTGGCATTTTATAGACGTGTATCATCATAAGTTATTAAAACCAAGTTATAAAAAAGGTAAATATTATATTGAAGCTGAAACAGATCCTTTTCATCAAAAGTATTTAGGTACCAATAATGAAGGTTCAGTGGACTGTATTATTCAAGTGCCTAAATTATTTGAAGTCAATAGAATTGAAAATAAAATTCAAGTTCAATTAATTAAGCATAGCAATTTTAAAAATTTTAGTTCAAAATTTACTAGTCTAAGCTTAGATACCTCTGAATTACAATTACATATTTGGACCAAGGACGTGGGTTGGGGTCAACCAAAACTTATTCTCCCTTTTAAAAATCAAATTATAGACATAAATACAATAGCAGAAAGATTTGAAGGAAAAATAATTTTGCAAGTAATTCGATCAAATAATAATTCTTCAAATTATAATAAGACACTTGTAGATGAACAAATCATATATATATCTGCAGGTACCCCTAGATTAAAAGAAAATAATGAGTATTTAATGAATGGGTTAATAAATACGAATAAGAAGCTAGACACCATAGATATGGTTAAAATTAAAGGAGGAAAATTTTTATTTAAGCAAACACATGGAGATGATTTTATATCTTATCCTACATTTCCAGATTCTAATGTATTGAATATCTCCAGTTATTGGATAGATAAATTCTTAGTAACCAATGCAGATTTTTATAAGTTTATACAAGAAAGTAATTACCAACCCTCTGATTCCATCAATTATTTAAAACATTGGGTACAGCATGCGCCATTAAAAGAGGATCTAAAAAAACCTGTAGTTTACATAAGTTACGAAGATGCAAAAGCATTTGCTTCTTGGTATCATAAAAAATTACCTTCTGAAATACAATGGCAATATGCGGCCCAAACACCCACATTGAATGAATGGCCATGGAATCAAGTAACTCCTGTGACCAGAGAAATTGAAGAAATTACTAGTACCTTAAGTAAGGTTACCATTCAGGGAATAGATGCTAGCTATTGTAATTTGGGCAATGGGATTTTAGATACGGTGGGGACTTATCCCAAAGGTGTAAATGCCAATGGTTTATATGATTTGGTAGGTTCTGTTTGGCAACTTACGAGTAGTGAGTATTTTTCTGGAAGTTATTCTTACATTATCATGAAAGGAGGAAGTTATTTTAAACCATCAGGTAGTTGGTGGTATGTGCAAGCAGGACCCAGAGAATTAACTTATGCTCAATACTTATTAAGAGTAAGCCAAGGATTTGAAAGAAATGCAACTGTAGGTTTTAGATGTGTTGCAGAAGTACCATAAAAATTAAAATATTTGATATGAAAATGAGAAATTTACAAATGATATTCTTAATCTGCTTTTTGGCAGTCATAATGAATTCAATGGCTCAAAATAGTAATGTAAAAATTGAGCCTATTAATTTTTCTAATGTAAATGTTACAGACGCATTTTGGAAACCCAAAATGGATAAAGTGGCCACAACCACTTTAGAGGCTTGTATTTATCAAACTGAGCAAAAAACAGCAAGGATTAGAAATTTTGAAAAAGTAGCTCGAAAAAAAGCAGAAGCACA
The DNA here is from genome assembly GCA_964637225.1 of uncultured Sediminibacterium sp. Classification (GTDB taxonomy): domain Bacteria; phylum Bacteroidota; class Bacteroidia; order Chitinophagales; family Chitinophagaceae; genus Sediminibacterium. The sequence goes on along the minus strand of CAZWTV010000028.1, from coordinate 1,845 downwards.
TGAAGGCGTATTTTACGATGATTCAGATGTTTTTAAGGCTTTAGAAGCAATGGCTTATGCTATAAAAACTAACCATGATAAAAAATTAGAAGAAAAAGCAGATGAGTGGATTGATAAAATAGCAGCAGCGCAATTAGATGACGGGTATCTAAATACCTATTATACTTTGACAGACTTAAGCAAGAGATGGACAGATATGAGTATGCATGAGGACTACAATGCAGGTCATATGATTGAAGCGGCTGTGGCTTATTATGACGCCACTGGTAAAAGAAAATTTTTAGATGTTGTTATTAAATGGGCAAATTATTTTGATTCTATTTTTGGCCCTGGAAAAAAAGATTGGGTTACTGGTCATCAAGAATTAGAACTGGCCTTGGTAAAATTGTATCGAGTTACACATGATAAAAAATATTTGAATTTAGCTGATTGGTTATTATCAGAAAGAGGAAAAAAATTAGCAAAAGGATATACTTGGACAGAATGGAAAGATACTTTATACACGCAAGACCAAGTGCCTGTAAAGGAACAAAAAGATATTACAGGACATGCCGTAAGAGCTATGTATTTATATACGGGTGCAGCAGATGTAGCTGCTCATACGGGTGATAAAGATTATGTGACAGCCATGAGAAGAGTATGGGAAGATGTGGTATTTAGAAATATGTATATAACGGGGGGTATTGGTTCTGCAGGAAGTAATGAAGGCTTTACCAATGACTATGATTTACCTAATGAACAAGCTTATTGTGAGACATGTGCCTCTGTTGGAATGGTATTTTGGAATCAAAGAATGAATAGTTTAACTGGTAAGGCTGAATATATAGATGTTTTAGAGAGAAGTTTGTATAATGGAGCTCTAGATGGACTCTCGTTAAATGGGGATCGATTTTTTTATGGTAATCCTCTGGCATCTACTGGAAAAAATGCAAGAAAAGAATGGTTTGGTACGGCTTGTTGCCCTTCTAACATAGCCCGATTAATTGCTTCTTTAGGAAATTATATTTATGGGTATTCGAATGGAAAGTTCTATGTTAATTTATTTATAGGGAGTAATACACAAATTAAAACACCTCATGGAGACTTACAATTCAATATGTCAACCCAGTATCCATGGGAAGGTTTAATAAAGTGTAATTTACAAATGAAAAAGAAAATGGTTTTACCACTAGCATTTAGAATACCAGGATGGGTGAATGGAATACCTGCACCAGGCAATTTGTATTTTTTTGAAAATAATATCAAAAATACAAATCCAATTATGTTGGTTAATGGAAAAGAAGTGAATTATGAAATAGAAGATGGATATGCTGTCATTGCTCAAGAATGGAAAAATAATGATATAGTAGAATTTCAATTACCCATGAGCATTCAAAAAATTAAAGCAAGAGATGAATTAGTCCAAGATAATGGAAGAATTGCTTTGCAAAGAGGCCCGCTTGTTTATTGTATAGAAGGAGCAGACAATAATGGGAAAGCATGGAACATAATTGCCCCCTCACAAAGTGTTTTCACTACGGAGAATTTTTCAGTGTTGGATGAAAAAGTAGTAAGTCTAGTGGCCAATTTGCCCGTTGTACAAGTAAGTAATGATGGGTTATCGGCTCAAACCAATATCCAAAAAGTAAGGGCCATACCTTATTATACTTGGTGCAATACAAGAAGTAATGCTATGCAAGTTTGGATAGCTACCTCATTTATAAATGAAAAAATTAATTATTAATCTTAATTATTAATCAAAGAGGCATTTTGATAAGTAAATTTCAATAATTTATATCTATTGATATTTTTTTCCATATTTATTATTAATTTTTTTCTTGCCATTGTTTCAAATGCGGGTAAGGT
>CAZWTV010000027.1:0-19846 GCA_964637225.1 uncultured Sediminibacterium sp. | reverse complement strand
AATTGCACAAAAATGGATTGTGAAAGACAGTATTTTAGTATTCCCACAAGGTTTTTCTTCATGGTTAAAAAGAAATAATGGTGGCATTGATTCAGCGGCACCAGGCAACGGCAACCAACAGGGCGCACCAGGCAATATAGGAACCAATCAAGGTGTTGATTTATATGATTTTAACAAAGACGGCTTACCAGATTTAACATTTCAATTGTTTCCAAGTAATAACGCTACTAGAGAATATTTAAAGGGTATATTTATTCAAAATAACAATGGAAAGTTTGTATTAGATACAAATTATATAATAAAAGCAAAGGGTGATATGTGGCTAGGGGGGTTTGGAGATTTTAATGGAGATGGCCTAGTAGATTATCACTATATAATACAAAATTATCATGGGGCAGACAGTAATAGAAAACTAAGTCCCGAAATGGTAAATGATAATTGGCCAGAAAAGGTTTTTATGAATAATGGCAAAAGCTTTGATACATTAACTTTAGATGTGAACAACTTAAATGTAGAATCAACCTATGTTGCAGATATTGATAAAGACGGCTCTGATGAAATAGTAGCAACGGATAGAGGTCCAAATTATGTTAATGTATATAAGTATGATAAAACCAAAAAAAAATTTTTTAGAATTAATACAGAATTGTCCGATACATGGAATAAAAGATTTGATCATTGGGTAAGTAGATACCCCTTATTTAATGTAGATAATAGTAATAATCAAAATGAATTTGCGACAATTTTATTTGATAGTTCTTATTCTAAAGATATTGGAGAGCCCGATTGGCAACCGTATAATTTTAAAACTTTTACTTATGCTAAATATAATTTCAATACAAAAAAATTAGAAACAATTAGCTTAAATAGAGACTCCATTTTAATTCCAGTAAAATACTCAAAATTAGATGCTGATGATTATTATAGACTAAATATTCATGAAAAGCCCACAGCCTATAAAATAGATATTGATAAAAACGGAGAAGAGGAAATTGTTGTTGGAGGATTTTATGTGAATAATTATTATAAAAAGAATATTAATAGAACAACCTATGGCTGGAAGGTTTTGGGTTTAAATGGCAAGGATTTAACTACACAATTTTTCAAAGATAGCGGTATTGATAGAGGAACAAATTTATATTCTCATGGACTTGATATTGATGAAACGGCTGAAGGTATTGAGATGATTCCTGGTACATGGGGGCTGGATCCAAAAAACTATATTGATGGAAGTCCAACATTGGGATATTATTATAAAGTAGTTAATGGTAAATTTGAAAAAACGGTAATTCGTGATTTTAAACTGGAATCAGGCAAGAAATTAGATAGTACTTATTTTAATACTATGAACTTGATTAAATATCCCAACTTCAAAAATAATAAAAATGCATTATTAATGTATGATTTTAATAACATTAAAAGAACGGCAATAATTTATCAAGTTAGCTGTGCAGATGCCATTAAACCAATTTTTGAAAAAACTCAATATAGTATTTGCGGCTCTGATAGCATAACAGTTAAGCTGACTAACTTTTCCAAATCAGATAGTATTACTTGGTATGTAAATAATAAAATTAAAATTACAAATGTAGATCAATTGGTTTTTAAGACTAATGATACTTTTTATGTTACTAGAATTGATACTAATGGATGTGCTAAAACTTCAGATATAATTAAGATTCTTAAGTATGCCACCCCCAGCACTCCAACTATTACTCGCGATACCTCTAATAATCTTATCTCTAATACAAGCATAGGCAACACTTGGTATAAAGACGGTACTGCTATAACAGATACTACTCAAAAAATAAAACCAAGTTTGGCGGGATCTTACACTGTAAAGACAACTCAAAATGGATGTGTGAGTGCCTTAAGTAGCCCTTATTATTTTTTAGTAACTGATATTATTAATTTAAGTGCTAATGAGTTCATCCAGCTGGCCCCCAATCCATTTATGAACCAAATCAAATTTGACTTTTTAGTAAAAGGCTATGTACGCTTAAATATAGAAGTTTATGACTTAGCCACTGGAGCCAAAGTGGCTTCAAGACAAAATTTAACAGCAGGCGTGGCAATAACACTAGGGCAGTTATTGGCAGGTACTTATATAATTAAGGTAAGCTCTAATGATAATAAAATAATGCAGCAGTTCAAGATGGTGAAGCTATAAAAAATATTTATTAAAAGTATTTTAGTTTTAAAAAGAAAGTTATATTTATAGTAAATCAAAAATTATTAATTATGAAAAAAATCTTGTTATTAGCTTTTACAATGGTTATGGGAATTATGAGCTTTTCACAAAGCACAACACAACCTTTCTTCTTAATGCATGATTACAGAAAAGTAAGTGAAAAAGATTTACCTGTAATGCTAGAAAATGAAGAACACTTTTGGAGTAAAGTAGCTCAATTATTAATTAAAGAAGGCAAATTAACTAGCTGGGCAGTTTTAGAAAGAATAACGGGCCCTGAAACAGAACCCAATATTCTTTTTTTAATAGGTATTGGTGCTAAACAAAACACACATGATTTAAATGCTACATTTGATTATGGTGCCCAAAAAGTATTAGCCTCTATGGGTAAAGATGAAGCAGTTTTTGTTAAAAGAGGTTTAAATATAGATGCGAATAGAATGGGATTGGCGATTTTAAATAGAACTAATTATGAGATGGTAGATGGCCAAAGAAATTTTATAAAAATAAATTATTCCAAAGTAACTGATGTAGATAAAATGAATCAGCTTCAAGCTAAAGTTTGGGGAACCTTTATAAAAAAATCAATGACATCTGGTGCGGTGAATCAAAAATCTTGGTCAACTGCAGCAGTCGTTTCTCCAGTGGGCTTGGGTTATGATTGGAATTATGTTTCTTCTGATGGATATACAAATTTTGAAGATGTTTTAGATGGAGGATGGTCAAACACGCCCACTATTCCTGATTTAAGTGAAATATCAAAATTGATAGGAGGTGGATTTCATAAATCGATTATTTGGAAAATTTTAATGTCAGTAAACAATAAAGGAGAGTTTACTAAAAACTAATTTTTTGTTTTTTAAAGGGGGGCCAAATTAATTTGGCCCTTTTTTATAAAATGATATATGGATACCATCAAATTATAATTATGAATAAAATAACGCTCCTTTTATTTTTTTCGATAAGTATTACTATGGTCTTTGGACAAGGACCTAAAATATTAGTAATAACTGCACATCCCGATGATGAAACTACTTTTTCCGTTTCATTATTTAAAATAACTAAAGAATTAAAAGGTACAGTGGATATGGCAGTGATGACCGATGGGGGTGGAGGATTTGCGGATGCTCAATTAGGAGCTATGTATTTAAATATTCCTATTACAGATTCTTTGGTGGCCAGAACACATTTACCTATGATTAGAAAGCAAGAAATTCTAAATGCAGCGAAAATAATGGGTATTAGAAATATATATTTTATGGAACAACCTGATGATTTTTATTCAACTAATATAGAGCCTTATATTTCAGGAAAAAATTGGGATATACCCGCTATTGAAAAAAGATTAGATGTTTTGTTAAAAGAAAGAAATTATGATTTTGTTTTTACTTTATTACCAGAACAGGGACAACATGGTCATCATAAAACAGCTGTTCTAATGGGGTTAAGAGCAGTGCAGCGTTTTAGGGGTACCTCCAAACCTATTATAATTGCAGCAAGCACTAAAATAAGTGGCAACAAGGATCCTGAATTTACAATGCTTACTGGGTTTCCAGAAACTTCAATAAATACTACAGCACCTCACTTTAGATTGAACCGGGCTTACAGATTTGCTGAAAATGATAAATTAAGTTATAAGATTGTAGCTGATTGGGTCATTGCAGAGTATAAATCGCAAGGAGCCATTCAAGAAAACGCAATTCATAAAGCAGATGAAGAGGTATATTATTATTACCAAATAAATGATAGTGGTGGTATTGAAAAAGTAAAAAAACTTTTTGAAGATTTATCTAAGTCAGGGTTTCAACCCATCTTAAAAAAATAATTTTTTATTTTTTAAATTTTCCAACAATACCCTCACCTGGAAAAACACCAGTTACTGTTTTGCCATTTTTTAAAACCAGGGTTCCGCTTACTAATACAAATTCTACACCTTCAGAAAAAGCCAAGCCTTTATCAAAACTTGCCTTATCTATAATTTTATCTGCATTAAAAACAGTGATATCAGCATCTGCACCTACTTGAATTCTTCCTTTATGATGCATCGCTGGGACAATAGATTCTAATCTTTTAGCAGGAAGTAAGGTCATTTTCGCAATGGCAGTATTTAAATCTATTACTTTTTCTTCTCTTACATATTTTCCTAAGACTCTTGAAAAAGTTCCTGCAGTTCTAGGATGCGCCAAAGCGCTATAAGGCATACCATCAGAAGCAATTATTATCGAGGGGTTTTGCATTCCAATTTTTATCCACTCTGGTTGCATATTATGTATGATAACGGTACCACCCGTTTTTCTATATTTATCGAATGTTTCTTTTGTTAGTCTTTCACCTGTTAATACCCATTGCAAATCGTTGTAAGACATATCAAGTCTTTCTTGCCAACCCTCATTAAATATAGCAGATTGTAGTAAAGTAGAACCTGCTGTATAGGGATACATTTCAGTGGAAATATTTACGCCTCTTTTTTTAGCAGTCTCTATCATTTCCAATGCCATTTGCATATGACCTAACGCCATACTATTAATATGTACTATGTGAAGAGGTGCTCTAGTTAAAGTGGCATTGGCAATAGCTTCCTGAAATGAAAGCATATTGGGCTCTCTTAAATGAGAGAATAATAAAACTTGTTTTTCACCAGCGAATTTATACACTTCATACAATTCTTCAGGATTTGTTTTAGGAAGATATCCAATGGGTATGCCTATACCTATTCCACCTTCTTCTAAAGAATGATGTATGTTCTTTAACATTTGCATCGATTCCTCTTTGGATAATTTGTCTTTATAAGAATCACCAATTGTATTAAAAAGGCCTTCTAGTGAACTATTGCCTTTTATAGAATTTTCTAATAATTTTTTATTGGCTTCTTTGTATTTTTCCATTGCCTTAAATCTTTCAAAGGGCCAACTCACACTGGCTCCGTAATGAATAATGGCTTTTTTATTTCTTGAAGCATACCACTGTTCAATATTTTCTACACCCCACTCTAATTCTAAAGCAGTAGTAAGCCCATCATGTAATTGAAATTCTTGTTCTTGATTTGATCTTCCATGAACATGCATGTCTATAAATCCTGGAGCCACCACCAAGCCCTTAACATCAATCACCTCCTTACCCGATAAAGTATGAGTGCTAATAGATGCGATACGCCCTTTATTTATGCCTATATTTCTAATGGCATCTAATTGGGTTTCAGGGTCAATGACACGTCCTCCCATTAAAACAATATCAAAAACTTGATTGGATTGCGCTATGGCAATTTGGAAAATTCCTATTGCTAATAAGAGTAGTATAATTTTATTCTGTATTATTTTCATTACGATAAAATTTAATTAATTGTTTATATTCAATCCTATTTATTCTCAATGAATTTACTATATTTAACTCTCTTTCCAAAAGCATTATTTAACAATTTTCAATAACTATTAAAAACCAACAAAATGAAAAAAATCATCTTTTTATTCATGATGAGTGTTATTGGCTTTACTATCACAGCCTCTGCTCAAAAACCAATTACTTCTGTACATTTTTATGATGTAAAAAATGCTAGCATGGAAAAAACCTATTTAGCTAGTTTAAAAGAAATTAATGCCATTATGATTGAAATAGGGTATCCTAATAATTATTATAGTTATTTAAAACTAAGTGAATCTGATACTACTTCTACTTATAGAACTTGTACTATTGGACATTGGACTTCAGAACAAGCTTATAAGGCAATTCATGATCACCCAAAATTTAAAGCATGGGCTAATAAAAATAAAGACAATAATGCTGTTTTTATAACTGGCCAGTTGTATAGAAAGTTTTATGCAGCTGACTAAAATTATAGGAATTCTTTTTTTGTTTATTATAGGGGTTGTACCACTTGTATTTTCACAAAAAAGAATTCCTGTTTTTATTTCAGGTCAGCAGGGATATAACACTTATAGAATACCTGCAATTATAAAGGCACCTAATAATGATTTACTAGCTTTTTGTGAGGGCCGGGTAAATTCATCTAGTGATTTTGGTAATGTAGATATTGTAATGAAAAGAAGTAAAGATCAAGGGAAAACCTGGTCTCATTTATTGGTAATTGTTAATAATGATTCATTGCAAGCAGGTAACTGCGCTCCGGTGGTAGATATTTCTGATCCACAATTTCCTGCAGGAAAAATATATTTATTTTATAATACGGGTAACAACCATGAATCAGAAATTCGAAAAGCAAAAGGAGTAAGAGAGGTTTGGTTTATAAGCTCAATTAATAATGGACTTAGTTGGTCAGATCCTGTGAATATTACGCTTCAAACACATCGACCCAACTATTTTAGTAGCAACGCAGCTTACTCTTTTGAGGAAGATTGGAGAAGTTATGCTAATACGCCAGGGCATGCACTACAAATTCAATCGGGTAAATACAAGGGCAGAATATATATTGCAGCTAATCACTCAGAAGGGGCTCCTAAAAATAAATTTGAAGATTATCGCGCCCATGCTTATTATTCTGATGATCATGGAAAAACCTTTCATTTAAGTGAATCTTTACAAATTCCAGGAAGCAATGAAGCTACGGCAGCTTCATTATCTAATGGAAGGCTTCTATTGAATGTAAGAAATCAACAAGGAGATAAAAGATACAGAATAGTTGCCATTAGTAATAACGGTGGTATACATTGGGATACTTCTTATTATGATACCAATTTACCAGATCCCGTTTGTCAAGGAAGTTTATTAAATATAGGCAATTTTAAAAATAAAGAAATACTTGCCTTTATCAATGCAGCAGATATAAAAAATAGAAATAATCTAACGCTTAGGTTAAGCATTGATGAAGGAAAGTCTTGGTATAAAAATATTGTTATTGATAAGACCACAGACGTTAATCAACTAAGCGATTATACGGCTTATTCAGATCTAGTACTATTGAATAAAAAAAACATAGGTATTTTGTATGAAAAAGAAAACTATTCTAAAATAGTTTTTACTGTTATACCTTTGAACAATTAGTTGCATAAAAATACTCACTTAGAAAAATCTGATAATTTTTAATTACAATTAAAGTATAATTACAATTAAATAATGAGTAAGTTCATATTTTTATATTTTATGTTTTGTGTAAATACTTTAATTGCACAAGAAAAAATTAGTAAGACGCAATTAATATTATTAGGAACAGGTACTCCTTTTGCAAATCCAGAAAAATCAGGACCCTCACTGGCAATTGTGGTGAATAATGTTTCATATTTAGTAGACTGTGGTCCAGGTGTTGTGAGACGAGCAGCACAAGCAAACCAAAAGGGAATTGTAGCACTAGCACCTGAGAATTTAAAAAAATTATTCATTACTCATTTGCATACCGACCACACGTTGGGCTATGCCGATATTATTTTTACTCCTGCTGTCTTAGACAGAAATGCACCCTTAGAAGTATATGGCCCTGTAGGACTAAAAAATATGACTACTCATTTATTGCAGGCCTATAGTGAGGACATGCATATTAGAATAGATGGTTTAGAAAAAGGAAATAAACTCGGCTATAAAGTAAATGTTCATGAAATAAGTAATGGAATAATATATAAGGATAGTAATATTATAGTGAAAGCTTTTAAAGTGAAGCATGGATCCTGGAAATGGGCATTGGGTTATAGATTTGAAACTCTAGATAAAACAATTGTCGTTTCAGGAGATTGTACATATAGTGAAGCATTAATTGAGAATGCAAAAAATTGTGATATACTTGTACACGAAGTATTTTCAGAAGAAGGTTTAGCAAAAAGAGAGCAAAGATGGAAGAATTATCATAGTACCTTTCATACCTCTACTTCTCAATTAGCCACTATTGCCAATAAAGTTAAACCCTCACTTTTAATTTTAACACATCAACTCACTTTTGGCAGTAGCTTAAATAGCCTTATAACAGAAATAAATAGAACCTATAAAGGAAGCGTTGCGAATGGAAATGATTTAGATATTTATTAGTATATACGCCTTATTCACTTTTATAAATAAAGTAAAAATGTGTACCTAAATAAAATAATTTATATACATTTGGTTTCTATTAGACATATTAAATGTTTAATTTATTATTGAGACTAAAAATTAAATCATATGAAAAAAATTCTTTATGCGCTTACCGCTATGAGTTTATTAACAACCGCATGTAGTACCCCTAAGACGGAAGAAAGTCAAGTAGGTGTATACAAAATGGAAAAAGCTATTACCAATGATGGAACAAAAGACACAGTTGAGAATAATCCTAATCAAGTAAAAATTTACACTGCAACACATTATGTATTTGCTAAATTAAACGGAGACTCCACTGTATCATTTGGGGTAGGTTCTTACAAAAAACAAGGCAATACTATTACTGAAACAAATATGTATACAGGAGCTGGAAGTGATTCCGCAGCTAATTTTACATTAAATATTACTAAAACAGAGACTGGATATATTCAAGATATTGCCTCTTTAGTAATGAATGGTGTATCCTACAAATTAAACGAAACTTATTCTAAAGTAGCTGCTGGTGCGGCATCTGAATTAGATGGTTTATGGAAACAAATAGCAAGAATGTCAGTTACTGGTAAAGACACTACATTGTTCGATTTAGCAAAATTCAATGCGGTTCAATTTAAAGTTTATCAAGATGGACATTTTATTTGGGTTCAAAGGTATGCAACAGATTCCACCAAGACCACTTATAAAAATGGTTTTGGCTACGGCACCTACTCCTATTCGAATGGTCAATCAACAGAAGCGCCAAGTACTTCAAGTTATGCTACTATTGTAGGAATGAATATGAAAATAAAAATTACTTTCAATGGTAAAAATGAATATACACAAGAAATATACAATGAAGCTACCAAAACAACTTCTATTGAAAAATATACTCGAATGTAATTCTAAAAGATCATTTAAAAAGCCCCTCCAAGTATCGGAGGGGCTTTTTTTATTTTTCGTTTCTTCTTCTTGCTTCTTCTGCTTCTTTATAAATTCTAATCCAAGTTAAAGAGATATCAATGATGGCTAATAATGGGCCTAAGAAAATCACCATGATAGCTTCTAATCCTGGAGAATATCCAATCACACCATCTAGAGAAGTTAATTTAGATCTCTTAAATAGTTTATACAAGCAATAAATTGCTGAAAGAATCCAAAGAGAAATAATAATATTAGTTAACATACAATTCAATTTTGCAGTGCAAAGTTAAGACAATCTAGCTTACTATTATTCAAAAACAAGGGTTCCATATTTTTTATATTCATGAAAACTCAAATTAGTGGGTTGCCAGGTCCAATATTGGGTTCCTTTGTCGTAGTCAATTCTGTAAAAATTAGCACGCCATTTCGTTCCAGTTTTGGGTGGTACATTCTCAAGTGGGTTCAATAAAGTGTAGGGTATATAAAATTCAGCAGTCCATCCTATTACTTTATCTTTTATTTTATGAATATTAGCTGCATGCTTGGTTTTTCTTTCTTTTTCATAATGCCAAGGCCTCCAACCTAAAAATTTCCCATTATAATTAGGCACCAGTATAGGTAATTCATAATTAAAAGGAGATAATTCATATTCAAAATAAATAATCGATTTTTCTTCAGGCCAAAAAAAAGCTTCTACCACATCTTCATTATATAAGTCACTAAAATCTTCTTTAAGCGTAGAAGTTATAATTGAATCTTCACATTGAAATAAACAGTAAATACCAGAATCGGAATATAAAATTTTAAATTGAGTAAAATAATTCATCCCATTATCCCATTTTTTATTAAGTGTAATAAAATTACTTGACTTCCATGCTTCAGCATCTCCCGAACCATTTAATAAAAAATCTTTTGTTTTTTTTACTGTAATTATTGCATTTTGGGTTGTTTGTGCATTCATACATTCCAAGCCCATCAACATAATTGTAAAAAATAATATTAATGCTTTACTTTTTATTACCATATTATTTAATTAACATTGGAAATAATCTTCTAATTTCTGCCTCGCTAGGTTGTGCACCGTATTCACATATTTCAAAAGCTTCAGCATGCTTTGCTTGTGCAGCTTTTGAAGTCCCATACCATTTTACCATAGCAGCTCTTATGTTGGATTTCATTGGTCGATCATATAATTTCATCATCCATTGTAAACGTTGTTCTTTACCTGTAGGGACTTCTTTTTCATATCTTCCTATCCAGGGCATCCATTCATAAAACTGAGATACATGCGCATCAAAGGCATAAATTTTTTTTGCAAAAGTAGAAGTAACATCTATTACGATATCGGGCCTGAAAGGATTTGGTCTTTGAAAATGATCTTCTGCATATAAAAAAACGGGTGTTTTTCTTAGTGCGGGTGCTTCGGGAGCTACATTTGGTACTTCTACCATATAAGCAGCATCTTGCACAAGTACGCCTGTATAACGATGATCTGGATGATAATCATTAGGTCTTGGTGCGATAACAACATCTGCATTCCATTCTCTAATTTTTTTTATGATTTGTAATCTTACTTCTAAAGTAGGTAGTAAAGCGCCGTCGTGATTATCAAGTACATCATAAGTTACTCCAAGTCTTTTAGCAACTTCTTGTGTTTCTAAATATCTTCGAGCGGCTAATTCTTTTCCTTTCAAAGTTTGATGTCCTGCATCACCATTCGTCACAGCTACAAATTTTACAGCATGACCCATACTTGAAAGTAAAGCTGCTGTAGCACCTGCTTCATTGTCACAGTCATCGGGGTGCGCACCAATAACTATGATTCTACTTTTTTCTTTATTTTCTTGAGCAATTAATAAGTAACATGGTAAGATGAATAAAAAGCACAAGAGTGTTTTTAATTTTTTCATTTTTTTATTATTAAGGTTTAAGTAAACTCTCAAACCACTCTACATTGGTTTGCATTGTTTTTAGTACCATTCTGGGTTCATTAGGTCCATGAGGTTGTCTTGGTAAAACCAAAAGTTTTACTGGAATATTTCTTCTTTTTAATGCATTATGAAACATGATTGAATTACTTAAAGGAACTCTTTGATCGGCTTCCCCATGTTGTAACATAACAGGAGTTTGTACATTTTGAACATACTTTAAAGGGGAATGTTCACTATATAAAGACCAATTGTTCCAAGGATCTGACTTAAAATAAGAAGGTAAAAAACCTTCAATATCGTCAGTTAAATTTTGAAAACCAAGATCGACCACTGGCGCTCCAATAGAAGCGGCTTTAAAACGATTCGTATGTCCAACTATCCAACTGCTCATAAATCCACCATAACTCCATCCCATAACGCCTAACATAGTATTGTCGGTAACTCCCATTTTAATTACTTCATCTACACCAGCCATTAAGTCTACATAATCTTTACCGCCCCAGTCCTGCCTATTTGCCATTCTAAAATTATTTCCATAACCACTTGATCCCCTGGGGTTGGGTCTTAAAATGGCATATCCATCTTCACTTAAAGCAGCTAATGGATAAGTGCCTTGATTGCTGGCAATACAAGTTTGACCAAAATTACCGGCAGGCCCCCCATGTACATTCAATATTAATGGTACTTTTTTTCCAGCAGTATAATGTAAGGGGTAGGTTAATAAACCTTCTATCTCTATACCATCTGCGCCTTTCCATTTAATAAGCTCTGTTTTAGCCAAGGGCAGTGAAGCCATGCTTGCATTGATAGAAGTAATTTTTATGGGGGCATAGGCACTTACCTTACTAATATATAGTTCAGGTAATAAAGAAGTGTTTTGCAAAGTGAATGAAATATGGCTGCGCGTTGAATTTAATTTCACTGCACCAATATAATTTTTTTCACCTTTACTTAGCTCACTAATACTTTTTCCATCTACACTTAATGTGTAAATACTTGTCATTGTTTTATTACTCTCAGACCAAATAATATTTTTTCCATCAGAGGTCCAACCAATAATAGCTCCGTCTTCATTAGGTGTGGCTTTTAATCGCCAAGTTTTTCCATCAGAGGTAGAATATATTTGCGCATGTTTTGCTCCTGGCCAATCGTTCGGATTTTCTGTACAATAATAACTAATTAAACTACCATCTGGACTGAAAAGTGGTGTGGATTCGCCCGCAGGCGTTTGGGCAATACTTTTAATATTACCCGTTTCAATATTTACTAATGCAATATCACTATAATTGTTGTCATTTGCTTTGGTAGACTTGCCATAACTGTATACAATGCTTGTTCCATCTGGATTCCAGTCAAAAGCGTATACTGAAATATTATCTTTCGTCAATAATTTATGCATAAATTTTTGAGTGGAATCTTTGTGATGAATCCAATACACTTCTAATCTATTTTGTTTTAATTCCGCTTCCCATACATACCAATCATTTTTTGCTTTTTTATTTTTTTCTTCTTTTTCACTTGGAGCATCAGCCACAATTACAGCTATTTTATTACCATCACCACTCCACTCAAATTCACTTACACCGGCCTTAGCATCGGTAATTTTTTCTGCTTCACCACCTGCAATGGGTAGTATATACACATTATTCTTTCCATCGCGCGAAGAGGTGAAAGCAATAGATTTATTATCAGGACTCCATTTGGGATTTGAATTATTTTTATCGCCTGTAGTTAATTGTTTAGTATTGGATCCATCCAGATCGCTTATCCAAATTTGATTTATGTACTCACTTCTATCATCTGTCATCAATGCTTCTCGAATAGTGTAAACAACTTTAGATCCATCGGGGGATATCTGTGCACTACTTATATTTTTAATTTTTAAAACTTGTTCTGGACTCCAATTTTTTTGTGCCAGCAAAACCATTGGTAATACAAAGACCATTAATAAAAGTGCATACTTTTTCATACAAAATGTTTTAGTTAAAAATAAGGTACTTCAATTTAATTCATTTTGTGGTCTTTTGAATGAAAAATCTTAATGTGATTTTTGTAACTTTAATAAAATTTATTCTACGTTAATTATGAATGTGTCTACTAAAATATTGCTTTTATTGCTTTGTCCTTTTTTGGTATTCGCTCAAAAAAGAGTTGTTAAAAAAAAGACGACCCCCGCTCTACAAACTACACTAGCGGCAGCTTCTATTCAAGAACCCCTAAAACTCTGGTATTCTAATCCTGCTCAATATTTTGAAGAGTCATTGGTTTTGGGAAATGGACTTCAGGGCGCTACAGTTTTTGGTGGTATTGCTACCGATAAAATTTATTTAAACGATCTTAGTTTGTGGTCAGGGGAGCCCGTAAATGCGAATATGAATCCACAAGCTTATAAAAATTTACCCGCAGTAAGAAAAGCACTTCAAGAAAATAATTATAAAAAAGCAGGAGAACTTATAAAAAAATTACAAGGAAAATTTTCTGAATCTTATGCACCTTTAGGCACTTTATACATGGACATAAATGATGACCCTTATATCACCGATTATTACAGAGAGTTAGATATAGATAAGGCTATTGCAAAAGTCCAAACTATTTCCAATAACAATACTATAGAAAGAGAATATTTAGTTTCCCATCCCGATAAAATTTTTATTATTCACCTTACAAGTAAAAAGCCTGGAGCACTTGGATTCACGCTTCGTTTTGAATCTTTATTAAAGCATACCACTGTTACTAGTATAAATAATGTAATTCAAGTAAGCGGTGTGGCACCCGTAAAAGCCGATCCAAATTATGTTCAAAAATCTCGTAACGCTATTCTTTTTGATACTAAAAGAGGCACTCGTTTTTCTGCAAATATTGAAATACAAGCAAGTACTGGTAAAATTACTAAAACCGATTCCACTATAAGTTTAGCAGAGGGTACTGAAGCTATTGTGTATGTTTCAATGGCTACTAGTTTTAATGGTTTTGATAAAGATCCCGCCACTAAAGGAGTCAATAATATTACCACAGCTTTATCACAATTAAATAATGCAAAACAAGTGGGTTGGACAGAAATAAAAAAACGACATATTAAAGATTATCAATCTTTTTTTAATAGAGTTGAATTAAAATTAGGCGGAAAAGATTTATTGAATTTACCTACTGACGAGCGTTTAAAAAGATATGCAAAAGGGGAGTCAGATCCTTATTTAGAAACTTTATATTTTCAATATGGTCGTTATTTATTGATCTCAAGCTCTCGTACAAATAGTGTTCCTGCAAATTTACAGGGCTTGTGGAATCCATATTTGCAACCACCTTGGTCTAGTAACTATACCATAAATATTAATGCAGAAGAAAATTATTGGCTTGCGGAGAATACCAATTTATCTGAAATGCATATGCCCTTTTTACAATTCATTGGCAATCTTGCAACCACCGGAAAAATTACAGCAAAAACTTTTTATAATATGCCTGGTTGGGTAGCGCATCATAATTCAGATATATGGGCAATGTCTAATCCAGTAGGTAATTTTGGAAGTGGAGATCCAGTGTGGGCCAATTGGGCCATGGGCGGAACTTGGACCTCGACCCATTTATGGGAACATTATTTATTTACTAAAGACCAAACTTTTTTGGAACAAAAAGCGTATCCATTAATGCGGGGAGCCGCCGAATTTTGTTTGGCTTGGTTGGTAACAGATAGCAGTGGACAATACATTACTTCTCCCTCTACTTCTCCTGAAAATACGTTTAAAATGCCCAATGGTTTTGTAGGAGCTACTTTTTATGGAGGCACTGCTGATCTTGCTATGATAAGAGAATTATTTTTAGATATAATTGCTGCTCAAAAAATTTTAAAAAACGATTTAGATTTTGCAAGTAAAATTAATACTGCTCTAAATAATTTACATCCATATAAAGTGGGTAAGTTAGGTAATTTACAAGAGTGGTATTATGATTGGGAAGATAATGATCCTAAACACAGACATCAATCCCATTTATTTGGCTTGTTCCCAGGCACCCATATCACTGTAGATAAAACACCACAAATTGCGGCAGCAGCTAAAAAATCTTTAGAGATAAAAGGAGATGAAACCACAGGATGGTCAAAAGGATGGAGAATTAATTTATGGGCTAGATTAAAAGAGGGGGACCATGCTTATAAAATGTATCGCGAATTATTAAAATACGTGCCTCCTGACGAAACCAAGGAAAACTATAAGAATGCAGGAGGTACCTATCCTAATTTATTAGATGCACACCCCCCCTTTCAAATTGATGGTAATTTTGGAGGAGCTGCTGCTGTGGCCGAAATGCTTGTTCAATCAAATGAAGAATATATTACACTTTTACCTGCATTGCCAAAGGCTTGGGCCTCTGGTGCAGTGAAAGGATT
Source organism: uncultured Sediminibacterium sp. (assembly GCA_964637225.1). Lineage (GTDB taxonomy): Bacteria > Bacteroidota > Bacteroidia > Chitinophagales > Chitinophagaceae > Sediminibacterium. Next base: position 4,431 of record CAZWTV010000027.1, on the reverse strand, counting down.
AAAAGCAAGAGGCAACTATGAAATTGAAATGAGCTGGAATGAGGGACAGGTAACTCATCTCGCTATTAAATCAAGCACTGCACCTACTGCTAAAGTTTGGATGAATGGTAGTTTTCAAATAGTAAAAACAACTAAATAATTAACGAGTATTGTTAACTTTAGCAAAATAAGTTTATGTCATTACACTTAGGTAGAACTGAATTTGGAAATCAAGTTAATAGAGGAAATGTTTTATCTGTACAAGAGGCCCATGAATTATTTCATGCATGGGTTTTGAATCCTAAGTTAAAATTACATATGAAGCAAGTGGCACATTTGATGAAATCTTGGGCAAAAGAAAAAGAAAATTTAAATGATGCAGATCAATGGCGCTGGGAAATGGCAGGACTTTTACATGATGCCGATTGGGATCAATGGCCCGAGCTTCATTGTAAAAAAATAGTTGAGTACTTGGAACAAAAACAAGTAGATCCGGAAATAATTAGAGCTATTGCATCTCATGGCCCAGTTCATTTTGGCGTTGAACCTATTTCTAGTATGGATAAAATGTTATATGCCTTTGATGAGCTTTCGGGTTTATTACATGCGTATTCATTAATGCGACCAGAAGGATATGTTGGCATGGAACTAAAAGGAGCTAAAAAGAGAATTAAAGACAAAGCTTTTGCTGCTAATGTCTCTAGAGAGGATATTGATGACGCCTGTAAAAGAGCTAATATTGAATTAGATATGTTAATTCAATTTATAATCGATAGACAAGCACAAGCTTCAATATAAATTTTCAATCATATTTTTACTTTCACTTATTAAAAAATAAAAAAATTACAACATGCGTAAATACTTTTCTTTTTTATTTCTTGCTTTGTTTTTACATAGCTTTCTCATAGCTCAAAATGTGCCTAGTCCAAAATTACATTTTGGATTTAATATTGGTGATAATTATCAATTAGCCACTTTTACGCAAACGGAAGCCTATTTGAAAAAAATTGCAGCCGTTTCTAAGAAAGTAAAGTTGCAAGTGATTGGAAAAACAGAAGAAGGACGTAATCACTACATGGTGATTGTTTCTGATCCAACTAATATTGCTAATATAGAAAAGTATAAATCTATTTCTCAAAAATTAGCACGTGCCGAAGAGCTAAGTGTTACAGAAGCCAGAGCATTATCAAATGAAGGAAAAGCGGTAGTATGGATTGATGGTGGCTTACACGCTACAGAAGTAACAGGAATCCATCAATGGATAGAAACCCTGTATCAATTAATTACAAGAACAGATGAAGAGACTAAGCGTATTTTAAAATCTACTATTATATTATTTGTTCATGCCAATCCCGATGGTCAAGAATTAGTATCGAATTGGTATATGCGTAATAGCGATACTTTAAAAAGATCCACTTCCAATATTCCGCGTTTATATCAAAAATATATTGGTCATGATAACAATCGTGATTTCTATATGACGAATATGCAAGAATCAAAAAATATGAGTCGTCAACAATATATTGAATGGATGCCTCAGGTATTATATAATCATCACCAAACCGGACCTCCAGGATCTGTGGTGGCGGGTCCCCCTTATCGTGATCCATTTAATTATGTCTATGATCCTTTACTTATTACTGGTATTGATGCTCTAGGGGCAGCCATGAGTAGTCGTTTGAATGCTGAAGGGAAACCAGGATATACCATGAAATCGGGTTCTGTATATTCAACTTGGTGGAATGGTGGTTTAAGAACCACAGCCTATTATCATAATATTGTTGGATTACTTACTGAAATTATTGGTAACCCCACCCCTATGAATATTCCTGTAGTTCCACAAAGATTAATTCCTAATAGCGCAACCCCTTATCCTATTACACCTCAAAAATGGTATTTTAAAAATTCAATTGATTATTCCGTTTCATTAAACTATGCTGTATTAAATTATGCAGCAAGGTATAAAGATGAATTGCTTTTGAATATTTATACCATGGGTCGTCATAGTATTGAAGCGGGTAGTAAAGATAATTGGACTTTATATTCTAAAAGAGCCGATGCATTAGCTGATATATTAAAGACTGAAAAAATGACGGGTAATGTAGATTCTTTTCAAACAACCCTATTTAATAAAGTATATAAAAATCCTGCGAATAGAGATGCGCGTGGTTATATAGTTACAGCCCATCAAACTACTACTGCTATCGATTTTATTAATATCTTAATTCAAAGTGGTATCAAGGTGCAAAAAGCAAATGCTAATTTTTCAGTTGGAAATAAAACTTATCCTGCAGGGTCTTATATTGTTAAAACCAATCAAGCTTTTAGGGCACATGTTATTGATATGTTTGAACCACAAGATCATCCTAACGATTTTCAATATCCAGGAGGTCCTCCAGTAAGACCTTATGATGCTGCAGGATGGACACCTGCATTTACCATGGGCATTGAGTTTGATCGTATTTTAGATGATTTCACAGGCCCTTTTGAAACAATTGCTTATGGTCAACTACAAAAACCGGTGGGCAGTGTAAATACTGTTCCTTCTGCAATAGGTTATGTTTTTTCAACCAAAGAAAATGCAGCTTATTATGCCATTAATACACTACTTGCTATGGGAGTAGATGTTTATAAAAATAAAGATCAATATTTTATTCAAACCAATGTTAATTCTAAAAAATTGCAAGAAACTATTGAATCATTGAGTGTGGAAAAGGGAATTATTTTTAATGCTGTAGCTACCAAGCCCAGTAATATGAATGATAAAATTTTACCTCAAAGAATTGCTTTATGGGATAAATATGGTGGATCCATGTCTTCCGGTTGGGTGAGATGGATTTTTGAAAAATATCATTTTCCCTTCCAGTTAATTTATGCTAAAGAAATTGATGCTAACCATTTAAAAGAGAAATATGATGTTATTGTTTTTGTAGAAGGTGCCATTCCTTCTTTGAAACTAGAAGCTGGAAATGGTTATGAAGAAAAAGAGCCTAAGCCAGAAGACATACCAGAGATATATCATGCTACTTTAGGAAAAATTACTGCAGAAAAATCAATTCCTGCTTTACAAAAATTTCTACAAGAAGGCGGAACTATTGTTACTATTGGTTCTAGTGCGAATTTAGCATATCATTTAAATTTACCTGTTCGTAATGCTTTGGTTGAAATGGTGGCAGGAAAAGAAAAAACATTACCTGGTGAAAAATTTTATATTCCAGGATCGGTTATGCAAGTTACTTTAGACAATGACTATAAAGCCAATTGGGGCATGAATAAAAATGCCGATGTATATTTTAGTGCTAGCCCTGTTTTTAAATTATTGCCCGATGCTATTGCAAGAAAAGAAGTAGTTCCATTGGCTTGGTATGCTTCAGATAAAACTTTGAGAAGTGGATGGGCTTTTGGTCAATCTTATTTACAAGATGGAGTTGCAGCTTTTGAAGCGAAAGTGGGAAATGGTAAATTATGGGTATATGGTCCTGAAATTACTTTTAGAGGCCAGACACATAGTACTTACAAAATGCTTTTTAACCAACTGTATAAATAAAGCAAAAACAGGATTAGGGTATTTATAATTATGTTTATTTAAATAATAAAAAAAGTATAGCATTGAAATCACTTTATTGTTTTGCACAAAATCAAATTTGTCTTTTAGAAAATGCAGGTGTACCTCTGGGAGATTTATTGGTACAAAGAGGGTATGGCATTTTTGATTTTTTAAGAGTGGCTAATAATAAACCACTTTTTATTGATGCTCATCTTGATCGTTTATTTAATTCAGCAGCCATGATGCGCTTATCCATCACTTCTTCTAAAGAGGAAATAAAAAAATGGGTTGCTGAATTAATTCAAAAAAATAATATTCCTAATTCTGGTATCCGATTAATAATTGCAGGAGGTGATGCACCAGATGGTTACACCATCACAAAACCTCATTTAATAATAATTCAACAGCCTTTAGATCCGCCTGGAGCCACTATTTCTTCCAAAGCAATTCAATTAGTAAGTTATTTTTATCAAAGACAATTGGCAGAAGTTAAAACCACCGACTACTTAATGGCTATTTATTTACAACCTTGGATGAAAAGTAAAGGTGCTGATGATATTTTATATTATAATGATGTAAGTGTGAGTGAGTGTCCGAGGTCAAATATTTTTATGGTCACTCAGGACAACACAATCGTAACTCCCTCACGTAATATGTTAAAGGGGATCACTAGAAAAAATATAATTCAACTTGCCGCCGATTATGATTTAAAACTTGAACAAAGAGATATAAGTTTAGCGGAAATAAAAACAGCCAAGGAGGTTTTTATTACTAGCTCCACAAAAAGAATTATACCAGTGAGAGGTTTGGATGAACAAAATTTTAGTATTGATTTGACAAATTCACTAAGTGCTAAAATATTCAACTATTTATTGGCCCTAGAAAACTAAAATTTCTTGAAAAAG
>CAZWTV010000026.1:0-19939 GCA_964637225.1 uncultured Sediminibacterium sp. | reverse complement strand
ATATATTTTTAATAGCTGCCGATTTATTATCCAGTAAATATCGTTTTGAAATGAATGCATCTACCATGCTTGGCCAAAGTAAAAATGCATTTCAAGCTGAAATTGACGCAGCATGCGAATTGATTGACTTTTTAAGATTCAATGTGCATTTTTTAAGTCAGATATATCAACAACAACCAATCTCTTCACCAGGTATTCATAATAGAATGGAATATCGGGGTTTAGAAGGTTTTGTGTTAGCCATTACCCCTTTTAATTTTACTGCCATTGGTGGAAATTTACCTGCTTCTGCAGCCATGTGTGGTAATGTAGTGGTTTGGAAACCTGCTAATACCCAAATATACTCTGCTCAATTATTTATGCGCATAATGAAAGAAGCTGGACTTCCAGATGGAGTCATAAATATGGTATATGTAGATGGACCTACCATTGGATCTACTTGTTTTTCTCATCCTCATTTTGCCGGTGTTCATTTTACAGGTTCAACAGGAGTCTTTAATACTATGTGGAAACAAATTGGTGAGCATATTTCTAAGTATAAAACTTATCCAAGAATTGTAGGTGAAACTGGTGGAAAAGATTTTGTGATGGTTCATTCATCTGCCGATATTGATACAGCTGTTACTGCACTTGCACGAGGAGCTTTTGAATATCAGGGACAGAAATGTTCTGCTGCTTCAAGAGCTTATTTACCTTCCAATTTAGCCCCTGCTATCAAAGAAAAATTACTGAAAGTTATTAAAACCATGAAAATGGGTTCAGTGGAAAATTTTTCCAATTTTATCAATGCGGTAATTGATGAAAAATCATTTGATAATATTGTTAAATACATAGACCAAGTAAAAAAAGATAAAAAAGCAAAAATTTTAATTGGAGGAAAATATAGTAAAAAACAAGGCTATTTTATTGAACCTACTGTAATTGAAACCTCTGATCCAAAATATACTACCATGTGTGAAGAAATTTTTGGACCGGTATTAACTATTTATGTCTACCCTGCTGCTTCCTATGAAAAAACTTTACATCTTTTAGACAATACTTCTAAATATGCATTGACAGGTGCTATTATTGCTCAAGATAGAGCCGCCATAGAACTGGCAACCCAATTACTAAGACAAGCTGCTGGTAATTTTTATATCAATGACAAACCCACAGGTGCGGTAGTGGGTCAACAGCCTTTTGGTGGCGCAAGAGCTTCAGGTACCAACGATAAAGCAGGAAGTATGTTGAATTTGTACCGTTGGTTAAGTGCAAGAACTATTAAGGAGACTTTTAACCCACCTACAGATTATACCTATCCTTTTTTAAAGGAAGCTTAAGCCACTGCTTTTTGCTGAATTTTACGGTAGAAAAATGTATATTTGCTCCTCAAAATTAAAGGACTGTGGCCCAAAAATTTTCTAAAGAAACCTATCTCTATTGGTACGAACTCATGCAGTTAATTCGTCAGTTCGAATCTAAATCTGAAGAGATGTATAAAATGGCGGGAAAAATTAGAGGTTTTTTTCACGTGTACAATGGTCAGGAAGCCATTGCGGCTGGTTGTATGACAGCTACCAATCAAGAAGATCCCTTTATCACCGGTTATAGAGACCATGGCTTGGCTTTAGCCAAGGGCATGAGCCCAAATGTGGCTATGGCAGAATTATATGGCAAAGCAACAGGATGCTCCAAGGGTAAAGGTGGAAGTATGCACTTTTTTAGTAAAGAACACTATTTCTTTGGTGGTCATGGTATTGTAGGTGCCCAAATTGGAACTGGAGCAGGATTGGCTTTTGCAGAACAATACCGTGGTTCAAAGAATGTGGTATTGTGCTTTTTTGGAGATGGTGCTGCCAGACAAGGTATGTTACATGAAGTTTTCAATTTGGCCATGTTATGGAAATTACCTGTGATTTTCATTTGTGAAAATAATAACTATGCTATGGGTACTTCTATCGAAAGAACTAGCAATGTTATAGATATTTATAAATTAGCAGATGCATACGAAATGCCCTCTGATAAAATAGATGGTATGACTGCTGAAGCTGTTCATGAAGGAGTAGCAAGAGCTGTTAAAAGAGCTAGAGAAGGTGATGGACCTACTTTATTAGAAATGAAAACCTACCGATACAAAGGTCACTCAGTTTCTGATCCACAAAAATATCGTTCCAAAGATGAGGTGGAAGAATATAAAAGTCAGGATCCCATCACGAAAGTTCATAATACAATTTTGGAAAATAAATTTGCCACTTTAGAAGAATTAAAATCAATTGATGATAAAATTACTGCCATTGTGGAAGCTTCTGTAAAATTCGCTGAAGAAAGCCCTTGGCCTGATGAAACAGAAATATTGAAAGATGTATACATGGATGCATCTTATCCATTTATAGTTGACTAATTTTTAATAAAAACTTATGAGCGAAATACAACAAGAAAAACATCCTTTTTTAGAATTTGTGAAGAATAACCAAAAAGCTTTAACCTACACTTTAACTGCTATAGTGGTAATCGTACTAGCTTATTTTGGATATACTGAATTATATCAGAATCCAAGAGAAGCAAAAGCAGCTGATGCAATGTTTACTGCTGAAAAATATTTTGGTTTAGATTCTTCTAACTATGTGCTAAACGGTGATGGTTCCAATAAAGGAGTATTATATGTTATTAAAGAGTTTAGTGGTACGAAAGCAGCTAATTTAGCAAAGTACTATGCTGGCATAAGTTATTACCGTTTAAATGATTACAATAAGTGTATTGAATATTTAAAAGACTTCTCCACCCCTGCTAAACAAGTACAGGCCATTGCTTATGGAACCATCGGTGATGCCTATGCCGATTTAAAGAAAAATGAAGAAGCAATTGAATATTATAAAAAAGCAGGAGGACATTTTCCTGAAGATGATGGTATCTCGTCCGAATATTTATACCGTGCAGCAGCTTTACTTGAATTAAATGGCAAGACAGATGACGCTATTGAAATATATAAAACCATCAAATTAAAATATCCTAAGACCGATAAAGGATTTCAAGCAGATAAATTTATAAATAAATTAAAAGTACAACCTTAATAAAAAAGTACTTAACAGCTTTTAAAGGCATTCTTTCACAAATGTGGAGAATGCCTTTTTATTTAGGGCCTACATTTAATGAAGTATTCCTATTTTTGAGTTATGAAAGTTCAGTTGTTTATTCCTTGTTTTATGGATCAATTGTACCCCAATGCTGCTTATAATACCATTAAAGTATTAGAAAAAGCAGGTTGTAAGGTAATTTATAATGAACAACAAACCTGTTGTGGTCAACCTGCTTTCAATGCAGGGTTTTGGAATGAATCCAAAGAGGTTTGTACCAAATTTGTACAGGATTTTGATGGCACAGATTATATTGTTAGCCCAAGTGCAAGTTGTACAGGATTTGTGAGAAATAATTTTGCTAAAATTTTTGAGAATAATGCTTTTCAAAGTCCAGCAAAAAAAGTAACCAATAGAATATTTGAACTTTCTGAATTCTTGGTTAAAATTTTAAATGTTACTCAATTAGGTGCCAAATTTGAAGCAAAAGCAACTTATCACGACAGTTGTGCAGGTTTAAGAGAATGCCATATTAAACAAGAACCCAGACAATTGCTTTCGGCCGTAGAGGGTTTAGAAATAGTAGAAATGAACGAAGTAGAAACTTGTTGTGGTTTTGGAGGAAGTTTTGCTGTGAAATACGATACTATAAGTGTTGCAATGGCAGATCAAAAAATTGAGAATATCATTAATACCCAGGCAGCATATTTAATTAGTACCGATTTAAGTTGTTTAATGCATTTAGAGGGTAGATTAAAATACAATGGCAATAACGTTCAAATTATGCATTTAGCAGACGTTTTAGCAAGCGGGTATTAACAAATTTTTCATAGCTAGCTGAACTATTTAAAAATTTATTTTTATGGCATATTGGTTAATAAAATCAGAACCTTTTATTTATTCTTGGGATCAATTTGTGAAAGATAAAAAAACTTTTTGGGATGGTGTTAGAAACTATGGTGCACGAAATAATTTAAGAGCTATGAAGAAAGGTGATTTAGCTTTTTGGTACCATAGTAATGAAGGTATGGAAATTGTAGGAATTGCTAAAGTTGTCAAAGAAGCCTATCAAGATCCTACCACAGAAGATAAAGCATGGTTAGCAGTTGATTTTGCTCCACACCAAAAACTAAAAAATCCTGTTTCATTAGTAGCCATAAAAGCCAATATTAATTTGTCATCTATGGCACTTGTTAAATTACAACGATTATCTGTACAACCCGTTACTGATAAAGAGTTCAAAGAGATAATGAAAATGAGTAATAAGTAATTAACTAACTAACTAACACCATTTTTATTAGCTTAGTTCATTTTTATTGAAAATGGTATATGCCTTGAGTCTTACTTAAAAAAGACATAACCAATAATAATAGCAATAACGACCCCTATAATATCAGCAAATATTCCTGCCCATAAAGCATATCTCACTTTTTTTATACCAACACTACCAAAATAAAGAGCAATAATATAAAAAGTGGTGTCTGCCGATCCTTGAAAGATAGAAGCTAATTTTCCAACAAATGAATCTGGGCCCTGGGTTTGAAATATATCTAACATCATGCCTCTAGCTCCACTACCACTCAAAGGTTTCATGATTGCCACAGGTAAAGCCCCAATAAATTCCGTATTTATTCCAGTTAATTGAATAACAAAAGTGATCGCATTTAATATATAATTTAAAGCTCCACTGTCTCTAAAAACACGAATCGCAACAAGCATTGCCACTAAATAGGGAATTATTTTAATTATAACATCAAAACCATTTTTGGCTCCTTCAATAAAAGCATCAAATACTGATACTTTCTTGTAGGCACCACCCAAAATAATGGCTACAATAATTAGAAGCAATAAACCACTTCCAATCACTTTTGAAAATATCTCCTTATTTTCAGCAGATAAAGTATTGACAGCTAATAATACACCCGTCATAAGTAAAATAAGTCCCAAGAGCCAACTTATTAATATAGAATCCCATTTTAATTTTTGATACATGCCCACCATCAAAATAGAGGCAAGCGTGGTTCCTATGGTTGCCAGAACACAGGGTATGAATATACTTGCTGCATCGTGTGAACCTGCCGCTAATCTGTAGGAAATAATAGTTAAAGGAATAATGGTAAGTCCGCTGGTATGAAGCACTAAAAACATGATTTGAGCATTAGTCGCTTTTTCTTTAACAGGATTTAAGCTTTGTAAACTCTCCATGGCCTTTAAACCAAAGGGAGTAGCTGCATTATCTAATCCAAGCATATTAGCACTAAAATTCATTACCATTTGACCCATGGCAGGATGATTTTCGGGCACTTCAGGAAATAATCGACTTAAAAATGGGTTCATCCACTTAGCTAATTTTTGTATGGCTCCTGCCTTTTCTGCAATATTCATTAAACCTAGAAAAAAGACCATGGTACCCGCTAAAGGAAAAGCTACGTCTATCACTGAAGATTTTGCAGCATCAAAAATACCATCTGCTAGTAATTTAAATACGGAGGTGTCACCTAAAAAAATGAGTTTGCCTAGCGCAATGATAAACGCAATCACAAAAAAAGCCATCCAAATAATATTCAAAGCCATATTCCATTGATTATAGCTCTAATATAGTCATTTTTGGGTTTAGAATTGTATTTTTGCGCACTTAAAACAATAGGCATTATGGCATTACAGGCAGGAATTGTGGGACTACCCAATGTTGGAAAATCAACTTTATTTAATGCAGTGAGTAATAGTGCAAAAGCTCAAGCAAGTAATTACAGATTTTGTACCATAGAACCTAATGTTGGTTTAGTGGATGTGCCCGATCAGAGACTACAAGAATTAGCAGATTTAATTATTCCTAATAGAATCGTTCCTACTCAATTAGAAATTGTAGATATTGCTGGATTGGTAAAAGGGGCTTCTAAAGGAGAAGGATTAGGTAATAAATTCCTTGCCAATATAAGAGAAGTAAGTGCCATTATTCACGTAATTAGATGTTTTGAGGATGAAAATGTTTTAAGAGAGGAAGGCGTTATTGACCCCATTGCAGATAAAGAAATAATAGAAACAGAGTTGCAATTAAAAGACTTAGAAAGTATTGAAAAGAAAATTCAACGTAGTGAAAAAATGGCTAAAACCGATCCAAAAGCAAAAGTTGAATTAGAAATATTACAAAAATGTAAGCATCATCTGGAACAAGGAAAAAGTATTCGGTCTTTAGCATTATCAAAAGAAGAAAGAGTGCCTATTGCTGATTGTTTTTTACTCACAGAAAAACCAGTAATGTATGTTGCTAATGTTGATGAAGCTTCCATGCATACAGGAAATAAATTTTCTAACTTATTAGTAGATATGGCCAAAGCTGAAAATGCTGAAGTAATTGTAATGTGTAACAATATTGAATCTCAAATTGCAGAATTAGAAGATCCCGAAGATAGAGCCGTTTTTATGGAAGAATACAAAATGAAAGAGCCAGCATTAAATCGATTAATTCAATCTGCTTATAAATTATTAAATTTAGAAACTTATTTTACTGCAGGGGTACAAGAAGTACGCGCTTGGACCATTGGGAAAGGTTGGAAAGCACCGCAAGCCGCAAGTGTGATACATACCGATTTTGAAAAAGGATTTATAAAAGCAGAAGTAATATCTTTTGATGATTATATCAAATTCAAAAGTGAAGCTGCTTGTAGAGAAAATGGAAAATTAAGGATTGAAGGTAAAGAGTATATTGTTAAAGACGGAGATGTGATGCACTTTAGATTTAATGTTTAAATTCATGCTGGATGAAAAAACTAAATTTCTATTTATTTCTTTTAATGCCTACTTTGGTATTAATTATTTTAGAGGCCTGCCAAACTAATACTTTAAATAAAGATCCAAATTCGGAAACAGGTATCCCTCCTGCTCAACCCTTATCCTACGAAATAATAAAAATATATCCTCACGATACCACTTCTTACACCCAGGGATTAGAGTGGAACAATCATATTTTTTTAGAAGGTACGGGTTTAGAAGGAAAAAGTATTGTACACTTACTTGACTCCAACATGAAAACGGTTGGACAAAAAGTAAAATTAGACAAGTCCTATTTTGGTGAAGGCACTACCCTATTTAAAGATAAAATTTATCAACTTACTTGGAAAAACCATAAAGTTTTTGTTTATGATGCAAAATCTTTAAAAAAAATTAATGAAATTTATTGGCCATACGAAGGTTGGGGTTTAACACATAACGATACTTCCTTAATTGTTTCTACAGGTCAAAGTAATATTTATATTGTGGATCCCATTCATTTTTCTATACAAAGAACATTGGGTGTGTATAATCAATATGGATATGTAAGTAATATCAATGAATTAGAATTTGCAAACGGACAATTATATGCAAATATTTATGGAAGTAATGAAATTATTGTCATAGACTTTCAAACTGGACAAGTAAAAAATACCATTGACTTTAGTAATTTACTTTCAAAAGCGGGGGTTTCGTATGATCCCTTATCTATTGATGCAGGATATGTATTAAATGGTATAGCCTATCAAAGTCAGAAAAATACATTTTTTATCACTGGTAAATGTTGGCCAGTATTGGTTGAAGTTAAATTAAGATAAGTCAATTTTTTTTATTTCATATATAATGGAACTAGCTTTATCCACATTATATAATGCATTTAGATTAGAGTAGCCACCTACAAAAAATGCACGCATCATACCCCATAAACCTGTTTTTTTATATTTTTCACTAAGTAAACTCACATAAAAGCTATCGAACCACATAGGTTTCTTTTGAACAATAGACATTTTATGTTTTTTTACTAAATAATACATTGACAGAGGTGAAAAATGATATAAATGCCTTGGAACATCATAAGCAGCCCAGTAATTCTTATAAAATTTTGCATCAAAACTTGTATAGTTTGGAACAGCAATGATGAGCCTTCCATGAGGCTTTAAAAGCGTATTAAAAGCCCTTAAATAACCATTCAAATCATGAACATGTTCTATTACATGCCATAAAGTAATCACATCAAATTGGGAGGGTGTTAATTCGAAAAGTGTATCTATGGGAAGTAAATGAATTTTATAATTTTTAAAAGCCTTTTCTCTACTAGAAGCATCTGGTTCTAAAGCAGTTACTTTCCAATCTTTGCTTATCATCGCATGGGCAAATGCCCCTGTTCCAGCTCCCACTTCTAATAAGTGTCCCTTATGACCTGTAAATAAAGATTGAACCCAATTTGTTTTTTGAGTTAGTGTATAATTTCTGACTTTATGGTAAAGCTTGTTAATGATGCCCACTTTTGTATCGGTATGTGAAATATAACTGGGGAAATTATAATAAGGTGCCATGAATTCTTTGTCAGGAACAGGGTCGGTATATTCTAATGTACAATGGGCACATTGTATAATTTGAAAATCTTCCATTGTTAAAGAATAATCTTTGGTATGTAATAATGTAGTAATATCTTCCTTATTACATATGGGACAGGCAGAAAATCTTTTTTGCGTTTCTGGCATGTTTAAAGAGATTTATATACTATGGCCACCATGGCTATGAATGCTAATATTAGCGCCATCCATGGCCAGCTTATAAGATTGCTTGGGGGATTGGGTTCTAACGTTTCAATGGGACTGATAGAAATATCTTTGTAATAATTTGATGATTTAAAAAAACTTACCCAAGTAAATGTGTTATTTATTTTTTTTAGGTACCCCAAATTACCTAAGCTCAATGTGGAAGATTGATTTTCAAAAGTTTTTTGTAAAAATTGCTCAAACTCAATAACAGCTTTATCCTTAGTAATGGCTAAAACTTCAGCTATAAAATTATAAAAATGAGTACTGGGTTTTTTATTATCTTCTGTAAAGATAATTTCTGCTACGGGAGATTGAATAGTTTCTTCTACCCATTGTGCAGGTTGATTAGATAATTGCAAACTACCAATTTCAGTAAGTACTAATTCATTATATTGTACAAAATATTGTTCTAAAATTTTTTCCATAATTATTTATGAAACGAATATACGATACCTGCTATTAATTGTACCCCCAGGGAAGGATATTCTGCCCAACGTTGATATTTTTTATCCAATAAATTCTCTGCTTTTGCCCAAGCGGTTAGATGGGAAGTTAATAAATAATGAAAAGAGGTATTCAACACTAAAGCATTAGTGGTAGTGTAAACTTTATCTACATTATTTGAATAACTCGCTCCTGACCAATATTGTATTTCCCCATTTAAAAACCACTTTTTATGTGCCCACCACTGCACATCGGTACTAAATGTTAGAGGTAAAATTCCCCAAGCATTTGTATTTTCTTTGATGGAATTAAATTGAAGGTATTGTAGCTTACTATGCATTAAAAATTGATTGCTTAATTGATACTTAAGCTGTGAGATAAACTCTAATGTTATGGCTCTTTTTTCAAATACTACTTGATAAGAAAGTCCGTAAAATTGCGAAGGAGACACATTATTCACTCTATTAAAAAATGGAATATTTCTATAATCATTTAAAGAAAGTCCAAAGCTATATTGTAATTTTTTGGTAGCATTTATAAATAATTCAATTGACTTTTTTTCTTGCGAAGTTATTTTTAAATCTAATGGAGCTGACAACCAGGGGTTGACCATAGAAAGTCCTGCATAATTATTATTAGTTAAATTGGTTTGCCAATTAGCCACTAATAAATAATTGGTATCATTTAATTTTTTACTAAATTGAATCAAGGGATACAATGCAAATTTATCCATGTCCCATGTAGGATTTACCCCTACTTTAATACTTGCATTCCATTTATCTATTTCAATGGATGGTTGCATTGAAAAAATTGAATTTTTTGTATTTGTAAAATTGCTATAGGAATATGTATTATAATTATAAGATACATCTAAATTCAATTTACCACCAGCTTTTAATGGAAAACTCATAGGGTTAAAAATTTCAAACCATACATTATGTGTATTGGACCATCCTTTAAAATTCTGCCAACGTAACAGGGGATTAAAATAGGTTTTTTCCCTTAACACATTATTATTTACCCATTTCATGGAAACGCTCATTAAAGAAAAAGGTTGATCATAATTAGATAAAATCAAATTTCTATTATCGGGCACTAATCCAAATCGATACCTATTATAATTTTGATAAAAGGTTTCAATTTGAAAACTATTATGATTATTTAATTGAATATTTCCTAGATAGCTAATGTTTTTATGTTGATATTGTTGCAAATAGTACATGCCATTGGTGGATTCAAAATAAGCATTTACTGAATGACTGTTATTTTTGTCATCATGTGAATTATAATTTAAATCAAAAAGTTGTTGTGAATAATTACCAAATCCAACTTTAAAATTGGTTTTATCTAAAGGGTAATTTGTGGCCTTCTCACTGAATGTTCTTGGAATGAGTGAAATGGGTTTATATTGAAAACTCAGATTTTGTGTGGGTACTTCATAATTTAAGGTAACTGTATTAGTATCTTTTTTAAATGTAGATTGCGTGAAACTAATTTTTGCAATATTTTTTAATTGAGGTTTAAATGCAGATATAATACTCACTTCTTTTTCTGGAACAGTATCTACTAAGATTTTATTTGTTTCTTTTATAGAGAATTGAGGAGTATTTACTATTAATGACGGTATTATTTTTCCTTTTCCCTTTTTAATTTTCTTTCGAATAGTAGTTTTCGTAATTTTCTTTTTCTTTGTTTTTTTAAAATTTTTTTTACTTACTGTACTGACTGCTTTTTTTCTATTATTCTGAGAAAATCCTTTATTCAAAACAAAGAAAAAACAAAAGAAAATTAAACTATATTTTATAAACTGCTTCATTATTTTTAATTTATTTAATTGTTGAGGTCTCAGTTAGTAATTTTAACTTTTGAGCAGCAACAATTTTAAGTTCCTCAATACTGGCATTCTCTGCCACACTTTTATAGGTAGCTATTGCATTAAATGTATCTTTTTGGGTTGCATAAATATCTCCTAATAGAATGTAGGATTTGGTCACCCAATATTCATAATTGGCTTGCTTTTTTATTATTTCAAAAGCCGTTTTTTCAGCTATACTTAACTTATTTTGTAATAAGTAAATGTTTGCTAATTGATAATGCGCTTCTGCACTTATGACACTAGATCCAGATTTAATTATCTTATTTAAAATTTGTATAGCACTAGAAGTATCAGATTTTAATAAATAATGATGAAATAAAATCATATTGGCCATTTCAATATCATCTTGTACACTATTTTTATTTTCTACAATTTCCTGAGCGGTTGTATAAGCATTTTCCCATTTTTCAGTTTTATATTGACATCTTAGTAAACCTTTATTAGCTTCCATTTTATTCTCTTGTTGTGTAGCAATTTGACTTAAAATGGTAAAATATTTTTCAGCTTTATCATAGTTTTTTTGATTAAAATAATAAAGTCTAGCGGCAATTAATGCTGCTCTTTCTGCATATTTATGGGGAGCTTGATCGGCTAAAATGGTAAAATATTTTATGGCAGTATCATAATTTTGTTTTGAATAGGCTATTTCAGCAATGAGCTGCGCAGCCTCTAAATTGTATTTACCATTTGGAAATTGTTGCAAATAAGATGTAAATCCAATGGCAGATTCGGTATATTTTTTTTGTTCATATTTCATGGCAGAGGCCTTGAATATGAGTGAATCTTGTTCAAAGTTCGTTAAAGGATGGCCATAATCATTCATAAACTGAACATATAATTCAGGCGTTTGTTCTTCTATAAAAATATTACGAATGTATTCAATAGCATTTTCACTTTCAACAGATTTGGGATAACTAGCATACAATTCTTTAAAAGTTTGTAATGCCATTTGGTTTTTATTCAAATTAAAGTATACAATACCTAATTTATACAAAGCTTGAGGGTAAAACTCTTTTGCTGAAAGGTCTAAACTTATTTTTGCTAAAGGGCCTATTGCTTCTTGAAATTTTTCTTTACTTACATAACTATCAGCTAATTCCATTCTTGCATCATTAATATAATGAGAGTTAGAATAATTAGTTTCGAAATTTTGAAGTAATTTAATTTTATCATTAACTTTTCCCACTCCTCCTAGTATAATAGCTTTTTGTAAACTTGCATAATCTGATGAATTCCATGATAAGTCAATGACTTGTTGATAAGTGTTAAGGGCGTTGGGTAATTGCTTAAGCATCATTTGACAATCACCTAAGCGCAGAAAAGCATCTTGCTGAATAATTTGAATGTATTGGCTAGGATTAGTATTGGCAATTTCTCTAAACTGTAATAGTGCTTTTTGATAAGCACCATTTTTTAAAAAACAATATCCAAGGGTATATCTAGCATGGGTTGCATTTACCTCACCCTCTTCTACAGGATCTAACATAAACTTTTGAAGATATCCAATAGCTTCCTCAATTTTACCCATTCTATAACTTAATTCACCCAACCAAAAATGGGTCAATGATAAAAAATTGGCATTATAGGGGGTATTACGAAGCTGTAAAAAGTAATTATATGCTTTATCCCCATCCCCATCATTGATATGACTAGAAGCCAATCCATATAAAATGGAAGGATATACTTTTAATAAATCTATTGATGGATTTTCAATTTGTTGGTAAGCGGTATAAGCTTGTACAAAATTATTATTGTAAGCAAGCGCAGAGATCCACAGTGATTTTGATTCATTATAATATGAAGAATGAGGATAATTTTCAATAAATTTATCTAAAACTGTGATGGCTAAGCTATACTCTTTTAATTCTACTAAAAGTTTACCATACTGGAATAGAGCAATTTCTTTTTGTGATAAAATATTACTTTTAGAGGCACAAAGCATGAACGCATTTTTAGCTCCATTTTTATCTTTAATTTTTAAATAAGCTGTACCTAGTAAATACATACTATTTTGTCCCAATGAATCATCTACATTAGCCAATTTTTTAAAACCATCAATGGCTTTTTGCCATTGCTCATTTTGAAAATAACAAAAAGACAACTGGTATAAATCTTGAGCATCCACTTTGGGTTGTGCTTCTACATATTTGGTCAAATATATAATTGCTTTTTGATACTGTTTTTTTTCAAAAAGCAAATGACCCATTAATTGCTGAAGTTGAATATGGTAGAATTGCCCTTCTACTTGTAATGCTTTTTCACATTGTTTCATGGCTTCATCAAGATTACCCATAAAATAGTGAATCTGACTAATGTAAAAAGAGGTTAAACTAGCATAGGAAGCATTGGTACTTGCTATGTCAAAACAAGATAATGATAGTGTAAAATCCTTTTTTTGCAAGGCTATAAATCCAGCATAATAATTGGCATCGGTGTAATATTTAGATGTTTTTAACTGTCTTATGCTATTTAATAAACCTGTGGCTTTCTCCCAATTTCCCATTGAAAAATATAAATAACCTTGAAGATATTTCATCTCCATTAATTCATCATTGGTTAAGTCTTCGATACTTACTTTACTAAAAGCCTCTAGAGCTGATGCTAAATTTTGTTTTTTAAAATAATAATCTCCTAAAAAAAAATTGACTCTAGCAATGTAAATTTTATTATTAGTATGCTGTAGAAAATAAAACGCTACATTTTCTGCATTTGATTTTTGGAGAACCAAAGACAAATAGGTATAATAAAAATTGACCTCTTCTTCTTGTGGTTGGAATTGAAAAGCGGATTGAATAAAATGAAAAGCTGCTAAAGTATCTCCTAATTGTAAAGCATTTACCCCTTTTTTAAATAAAGGTTCTAAGGGGGTTTTATTTTGGTTGTATTGAGCTTTAACATTAAAAACCATTACGAGAATACAAAATAGAATACAAAATCCTGTAAGAACTTTTGTAATTTTACTTGCCAATTTGCTTCTACGTAAGTGCATACCCATCTTTTAATAATTATCTTTTAATAATTACCTAAAATTAAGCTCTATACATAAAACGACTCTTATTTAGCTCTTATTGTGGAAAAACAGAATTGATTCGTAAATTTGTCAACATTATAACAAAATCATGTACGAACATAACATACAAATAAGGGTACGATATGCAGAAGCCGACCCAATGAATGTGGTTTATTATGGTAATTATGCTCAATATTTTGAAGTGGGCAGAGTAGAAAGTTTAAGAAATTTAGGTATTAGTTATAAAGGCATTGAAGATATGGGTATTATGTTGCCCGTGGTAGAATTAAATATTAAGTACTTAAGGCCTGCAAAATATGACGATTTATTGACCATTAAAACTATGATTAAAGAACTACCTGTGGATCACAAAATTGTATTCGATCAGGAAATTTATAATGAGAATGGAAAGCTATTAACCTTAGGCAAAGTGAAACTCTATTTTATGGATGCTGCTTTGGGAAAAAGGTCCAGTATGCCCAGCTCTATGTTGGAAAAACTAAAGAGCTATTTTAGTTAAAATCCTTTATTTTTTAACTTACTTTTGCAAGCAATAAATCAGATTGAATGAATTCCACAAATGCTACAATTATTACGATTGGAGATGAATTATTAATTGGGCAAGTAATTGATACTAATAGTGCTTATATAGCGCAAGCTTTATCAAAAATAGGAATTCCCGTTATTCAGAGAATTTCTGTGGGTGACAACAAAGATGCAATTTTAGATGCATTAGAAGTATCTTCCAAAAAATCTAATATCATAATTATTACTGGAGGTTTAGGCCCCACTGCTGATGACATCACAAAGCCCTTATTGAATACTTACTTTGGAGGCAAAATGATTATTCACGAGCCAAGTTTAGCTCATATTACACACCTATTTGAGACCATCCATAAAAAACCTATGATAGAACGAAATCGTAAACAAGCAGAAGTTCCTGATGTTTGCGAAGTTTTATTCAATGAAAAGGGAACCGCCCCAGGGATGCTCTTTAAAAAACTGGGTGTTTATTATTTTTCTCTTCCAGGTGTACCCCATGAGATGAAGTGGTTAATAGACACTAAAGTAATCCCACTCTTACAAAAAGATTTTCATGCAGATTTCATTATTCATAAAACTTTACTAACGGCGGGACTAGGTGAATCATTTTTATCAGAATTAATAGCTCCTTTTGAAAATAGTTTACCTACAACCATTAAACTCGCTTATCTTCCTAATGTTGGAATGGTTCGACTAAGATTAACTGGCATGGGTAAAGATGAAATTCTTTTAGAAAATTTAATGCAATCTACATTTGAAAAACTACAATTAGCTGTTAAAGATTACTTAGTAACCAATGCAGATGAGACAATGGAAATGGTGGTAGGTAATTTATTAAAACAAAAGAATCAAACCGTTGCCACTGCAGAAAGTTGTACTGGTGGCTATATTGGACATTTGCTTTCTAAACATGCAGGATCTTCTAAATTCTACACTGGAGGCATCATTAGTTATGATAATAGAATCAAAACAGAATTTTTGGAGGTTCCTACTGAAATATTACAAACTGTGGGTGCCGTAAGTAAGGAAGCGGTTGAACAAATGGCCATTTCAGTAAGAGCTAAAATGAACACTGACTATGCCATCTCGGTAAGTGGAATTATGGGGCCTAGCGGACAAACAGATGAAAAACCTTTGGGCATGGTATGGATAGGGGTTGCCAATAGAGAAAAAGTAGTTTCTAAAGTTTTTTATTTGAGATTCGATCGTCAAAGAAATATTGAAGTAACTGCTAATCAGGCCATAAATTTGCTTAGGTTATTAATAATCAATAAGATTTAGTCTTATTTTTGCTAAAATTGTCTACTATGCCAATTGTGGATTTAGTTTTACCTAAGTTAGGTGAAAGTATCATGGAGGCGACCATATTAAAATGGCACAAGAAGGTGGGTGATACCGTGACTTTGGATGAAACAATATTAGATATTGCCACCGATAAAGTAGATAGCGAAATACCTTCCACTGCTGAAGGTACCATTACTGAAATTTTATTTGAAGTTAATAGTGTAGTTCCTATAGGGACAGTAATAGCTAGAATCAATAGTTCTTCAGAAACTGCAGCAACCATTACCATAAATAATAGTGTAAATAATTCAACTTCTAATTCTTCATCAACTATTCCCACCCCAAAGAATATACCTCCTGTACCAAATGAAGCTAATAAAGAGGTTCCATTTGTTCCATCTCCCACAATTGAGACAACTAGAAGCAATAATGTTATTGATAATCTAAATAATAATAACTCTTCCAAATTCTATTCTCCCTTAGTTTTAAATATTGCTCAAAATGAAAGTGTGAGTATGGATGAATTACAAAATATCAATGGCACAGGAAGTAATGGAAGAGTAACAAAAAAGGATATTCTTGATTTTATTGCTCGTAAAAAAATGGCAGTTAACCAGCCCAAATCAATTGAAAATGAGATCAATAATAGAACTATTTTAAATAAACCTGTTGACATTTACGATAATCATTCTTCCCAGTTTTCATCTATAATTTCGTCTTCAAATACTTCTAAGTTAGCAAATCCCTATGAGGTAATTGTATCTGGTGCCACTGAAATAATGGAAATGGATCGTATGCGAAAATTGATTGCAAAGCATATGGTTGAGAGTGTTCAAACAAGTCCTCATGTAACTTCCTTTGTAGAAGTAGATGTTACCAATATGGTCGTATGGAGGGATAAAGTAAAAGACTTATTTGAAAAAAGAGAAGGTACTAAGATTACCTACACCCCAATGTTTTTGGAATCAATTGCAAAAGTTTTGGAGGAATTTCCTATTATTAATAGCAGTATTCAAGGAGATCAAATTTTACTTAAAAAAGATATCAATATTGGCATGGCCACAGCCCTACCCTCTGGAAATTTAATTGTTCCAGTTATTAAAGGCGCGAATCAATTAAGTATTGTAGGCATGTCTAAAGCAGTCAATGATTTAGCAAAAGCCGCTAGAAACGGTCAATTAAAACCAAGCGATACACAGGGAGGAACCTTCACAGTTACCAATATAGGCTCTTTTGGAAGTATTATGGGCACACCCATTATCAATCAACCTCAAGTTGCCATTTTAGCTTTGGGTGCTATTAAAAAAAGAGCTGTGGTTGTTGAAACTCCTTCTGGTGACGCTATTTTAGTTCGTCATATGATGTTTATGAGTATGAGCTATGACCATCGCATTGTAGATGGAGCCATGGGTGCTAAATTCCTATCAGCAGTCGCTAAAGAAATTGAAGCCTGGGATCCCAATAGACAATGGTTTCAATATGTATAAAACATTTTAATAGTAACTAATAGTTCAAGCCCAAAGTTCTTCCTTTCATTACTGCTGGTATTCCTTTGGACAACCATTCAGGCAAAGGCGCCCCTTTTAAGAAACTATCAAAGAATTGTTGTTCTCTAATTTGTATATCTTTTCTATTTTTTCGCTCCACCAAATTATGAGCTTCATTATTGTACACCAATAACCAAACTTTTTTATGGAGTCGTTTCATATCGCTATACATTTCAATTCCTTGATACCATGGCACCGCATCATCTGCATCATTACTCATAATTACTAAAGGAGTTGTAACATTAGGTAATGAAAATAAAGGTGAATTTTTTAAATATAAATCGGGTTTAGCCCATAAACTGGCACCTAGTCTTGTTTGAGATTTTTCATATTGAAATTGACGACTAATACCTGGCCCCCATCGAATACCCGAATAAGCACTGGTCATATTTACCACTGGTGCGCCTGCCCATGCTGCAGCATATAAATTTGTTTTTGTAATTAAATAAGCAATTTGATATCCTCCCCAACTTTGACCTTGTAAACCCAATTTGGTGCTATCAACAAATCCTTTTTGAATTATTGCTCTAGTCCCACTTACAATATAATCATAAGCACTTTGTCCAGGATAACCAATAGTATACCAAATATCAGGTACAAAAATTACATAACCTCTACTTGCAAAAAATGGAATATTCAATCTAGAGGGTGTTGGAGATGGAGCTAAATAATTATGTAATGTTTGATTATTTCTTTCGTAGAAATGTACAATCATGGGATATTTTTTCTTCGGGTCGAAATTTTCAGGTAAATACAAAATTCCTTCAGCCATTTTCCCATTATAAGCTTTCCATTTTACTAGTTGAGAACTCATCCAATTGTAATTGGTTTGTTGAATATTTATATTCGCCAATGCTGTTGGGTTTTGCTTTTTATTTTCTAAAGAATACAAATATATATTAGGAGATTTTATCTCATCTTCTTGCATTACAACTATATCATTTGAATTTTTAGCACCCACTATAGTTGAAAAATGCATGGGTAGTTGATTGATTAAAAATATTGAATGATCGGCTAAATGTAAAGTGGAAATGGATTCAGATTTATCTATTTCATGAAATCCTTTTATTAATATGGTTGCATTCGCTGGTAAAGTTTTACGATCTGGATTTGTTTCCACAAATCTTGAAATGACTTTAGTATTTCTTCCTTGAGTTAAACGAATAGAAGCCTCTTTCCCATTAGCATCTACCATCCAAATATCATATCTATCATATAATAAAAATTGATGATTATTATCCATCCATTTTGCAATTCCATAGGCATTGGGGTCGTCTGGTAAATCATTTTGTTCATCATATAAAGCTGTTTTAATATCCCTAGCAATTTGAATAGTTGAACCTGTAGAAGCATTGTAAGAATAATACTTTTTTTGTGGCTCATCATAAAACACTAAAAAATTTCCATCATGAGATATACTCATCTCATTACCCTTCCATTGTTTTTGTATTAATTTTCTTTCGCCTGTATTGGTATTTATTGCATAAATATCTTTTAAGGTATACCCTTGCCATTGTGAAGCAAGTACATAGGTAGAATCAATAGTGGCATAGGCTGTAGAACCATCCCCTTCTTGCGTAGTCATCACATCTCTATCTTTTATTTTACCTAAATAAGTGGCATTTTTTGTAGAAGTATTCCATAAGACCAATTCAGTGCTTTTTAAAGTGTTTTCTAATGCTTTTAGTTGTGCAGGTTGTATGATTGGATCATTATAATGCCAAACATCAACACTCACTCTTTCAAAATCGGGTAAACTCGTGTCCTTGATAGGTAAAATAGGCTGAACTCCCCATTCTAAAATATTACCAGACTTACTAAACTTTAATTTTCTATCTCCCCCAATAGTATAATTAGAAGGTATAGATTTATTATTTTTATCAAAAACTGCTATGGCAGAAGATAAATTAGAAGTATAATACGCTACATAATAATTTTTTTGAAGCGCTTTATCTGTACTATCTTTTTCCACTAAATAAGCCAATTGGTTCCCGTTTTCATCCCAAGCGAAATTAGTGGCAGTGTAAAATTGTCTAGTTAAAATCTTTGTAAGGGTATCTGTGCTATTAGCAAGTATAATTTGAGCTTCATTTTGTTTGGTTTTTACTTGAAACATAACCACACTTTGGGCATTGGGTTGTATGAGGTATTGGCTCACATTTGTAAATGTTTTTTCTTTAGAAGACTTTAAATCTCTTATAATTAATTCTGATCCTTCTTTAGCTATATCTCCTTTTTTATCTTTGAGGTATACAACAATACCATTTCCATGTTCTGCTAATTGAAAACTTTTTACAGAAGGTATTTTTTGAATCTTTTCTGTCGCTAATTCAACAATTAATAAACTATCTTTTGGCATTTCATCTGCTTTCTTTTTATCAATTTTAGCTTTTCTTATTTCTGTATAAGCAGGTTTGATTTTTGCAAGAAGATATTCTCCATTTTCAGTAAACAAAGCACCTGTAGCTCTAGCTATTTGTATTTCGCTTGCTTTATTTATATTTCTAATGACTAAATAACCATCTCCCTCCTGTGGATTAATAACATATACTAAATAGTTTCCTTTTGGATGTAAAGAAGCTTCTCTGATAGATTGCCAACTATCATACACTGTATGATCTAATTCT
>CAZWTV010000025.1:0-20058 GCA_964637225.1 uncultured Sediminibacterium sp. | reverse complement strand
GTAAAGCAGCAGGAAAAAAACAAATACAATATAATAAAGATAATAAAACACCTTTGTTTTCTTTTTACAGTTTTAGTACTAAAGATATCAATGGAAAAGATTTTGATTTTAATTTATTAAAAGGTAAAAAAGTATTAATTGTAAATACCGCTAGTGATTGCGGCTATACAGGACAATATGAAGCCTTGGAAAAATTACAGGAAAAATATTCTAATAATCTTGTTATCATTGGATTTCCTGCCAACGATTTTAAACAACAAGAAACTAAGGACAATGAAAGTATTGCGGCTTTTTGCAAAAAAAATTATGGAGTAAGTTTTCCTTTAATGTCAAAATCGGTAGTAGTTAAACAAAGCAACCAAAATGAAGTATTTAAGTGGTTATCGGAGTCTACTATGAATGGTTGGAATAACCAAGCGCCAGTTTGGAACTTTTGTAAATATTTAATCAATGAGCAAGGCATACTCACTCATTACTTTCCTATGACAGTGGATCCCTTAGATTCTTCAGTCATTGCAGCTATAGAAAAAAATAGTTCAAACTAATTAATAGAACAGTGTTCGTGGTAGTTTTCTAAAATAATTTTACCAGATTCAATGACCATGCCCTTGTATTTTTCTTTGATCTCATCTAAGATTTCCTCTATTTCATTTTGTAAGCTAATACGTACTAACTGATTTCTGTATTCTTTGATGTTGGGTAGTCCTCTTAGATAATTTGCATAATGTCTTCTCATTTCATTAATACCTGCAATAGGTCCCTTCCACTCAATAGATTTAATTAAGTGTTTTCTAGCAACTTCCACTCTTTCTTCAATGGTAGGGTCGGATCTTTTTTCTCCTGTTTTTACAAAATGTTTTATTTCTCTAAATATCCAAGGGTAACCAATCGCAGCTCTACCTATCATGATGCCATCTACACCATATTTTTGTTTATACGCTAGAGCTTTTTCAGGAGAATTAATATCTCCATTGCCAAAAATTGGGATTTGAACTCTGGGATCATTTTTAATTTCACCTATTAATGTCCAATCTGCTTCACCTTTATACATTTGTACTCTGGTGCGTCCATGAATTGCAATTGCTTTCACACCCACATCTTGTAATCTCAGTACTACTTCATGAATATTTTTATTATTATCATCCCATCCTAATCTTGTTTTTACAGTTACTGGTAAATGAGTGCTTTTCACTACTGCTTCTGTAAGTTTTACCATTAAATCTAAATCTTTTAAAACGCCTGCGCCAGCACCTTTAGTTACTACTTTTTTGACTGGGCATCCAAAATTTATATCAATTAAATCGGGGTTGACAGTATCAATAATTTTAGTGGAGAGTGCCAATGCCTCTTCATCACCACCAAATATTTGAATACCAATGGGCCTTTCATAATCAAATATGTCTAATTTTTGCCTACTCTTGATGGCATTTCTTATTAATCCTTCACTACTGATGAATTCAGTATACATTAGGTCTGCTCCATTTTCTTTACACACAGCTCTAAAAGGAGGATCACTTACATCCTCCATAGGAGCCAGTAATAAAGGGAAATCGGGTAATTGAAGGGAGCCTATGGAAACCATATATATTTATTATCTTGCATCTTACAGACGCAAATGCAAATGTACCAATTATTTGATAGTAGACCGCCCATGAGAATGGCCCTTTTTTTAGGGATCACAGGTATTGGCATGATGGCCGGTGCCTTTATTAGCTTTTCAATAGTTTGCGCTCTTTTACATATTCCTTTTTCTTCCATACAAAATGTAATTCTGCAACCTGAGTATGCTTCGATGGCTCAATTAGCTAATGCACTCGCATCCATCATTGCTTTTGGTTTACCTAGTGTATGCCTTGCTTTATTCATAAAAGGTAATTGGTTGTCTAATATGGGTTTTACTCCTATTCGTTCTTATGCCTCTATAGGAGTTGTAATATTATTAGCCTTGAGTGGCTTAGTGTTAAATGGTGCTTTAGGAAGTTTAACCGAGTTAATTCCAATACCAGCCCATTTTAAAAGTTGGGCCCTTGGTTTAGAAGATCAGTATAAAAAAGCAATGGTATCTATGACTCACATGTCTTCAATGGTTGATTTAGTATTTACTTTAGTGGCAGTAGCCATTATACCAGCCATTATTGAAGA
Source organism: uncultured Sediminibacterium sp. (assembly GCA_964637225.1). Classification (GTDB taxonomy): domain Bacteria; phylum Bacteroidota; class Bacteroidia; order Chitinophagales; family Chitinophagaceae; genus Sediminibacterium. The sequence goes on along the minus strand of CAZWTV010000025.1, from coordinate 17,916 downwards.
AGTTTATTTTAGAGGCACACTACAAAAAATTTTATTAGATTGGACTGGCAAGTCTTATGTGGCAATAATTAGTACAGCCATTTTTTTTAGTGCATTTCATTTTTCTTATTTTGGGTTTTTATCAAGAATGGCTTTAGGTGTGATGTTGGGCTATATTTATTATTATTCTAAAACCATTTGGTTGCCCATTTTACTACATTTTATAAATAATGGTATTGCAGTGGTAGCTATATATGTTTTAAGAAATAGCGCTACCCCTGTTGAAAAAATAATGGACGATAATTTACCCATTTACTGGGGCTTGGTGGCTTTAGTGTTAATTTATTATTTAAGTATTCAATTAAAAAATAATCATTCAAATGAAGGATTGGAAAAAAGTATTTAGTAGTAGTCAGTTAACTAGTGCTTCTATGGTGATGGGTATATTAAATGAAAATGAGATACCTGCAAAAACCTTAAATAAACAGGATTCTTCTTATGTTTTTTTAGGAGAGATAGAAGTATATGTACCTTTATATATGTTTGATAAAGCTAAAGAACTTATTAGTACTATTCAAATAAGTAGCTTGTCTTCTTCACTTTAATTTATTATAATTTCAATATTACTACTATGGGTTTGAAAGCATCTAATTTTAAACAAAGAACGATATCAGCCATTGTTTTTGCAGTTATCATGATTGCAGGTTTAGTATGGAATGCTTGGTCTTTTTTTACTTTATTTGTGGTTATTCAATTAGGTTGTTTATATGAATATCAAAAATTATTAGCACTTATTTTTCCTTCCTATCAAAATATAACCGCTATACATAAATGGGGTTTATTAGTGGTGGGTTGTCTTATGATGATGATGTTGGGCCCCTTGGATTTAGCCATCAATGGCATAAGTATAAAATACATTGGAAGTAGAGTGTTACCTTTTGTTATAGGGTTTCTTTTATTAATTGAAATTTTTTCAAAGAAAATAAATCTTCAAAATTGGGTCATTTCATTTGCAGGCTTAATTTATATTCCTATGGGTTTGTCTTTATTTTTTCAATTGAAAAGTTTTATGACCAATACGTATTTTGGAAGTTGGACTTTTTCTATTCCTTTATTAATAATAGTCTCTATTTGGGTAAATGATACCATGGCTTATTTGGTGGGCTCTGTCATTGGTAAAACACCATTGTCCCCCATCTCACCCAAAAAAACTTGGGAAGGAACTATTGCGGGTGTAGTATTATCAGTATTGATTGTATCTAAGGGCATGGCTTTAGTGGTGCCCATTCAAGAAAAATATATTTTTTATATAAGCTTAGTGGCTTCTATTGCAGGTAATTTTGGAGATTTACTAGAAAGCAAATTAAAGAGGCTGGCAGGTGTGAAAGATAGTGGTTCTATGATGCCTGGTCATGGTGGTTTTTTAGATAGATTTGATTCCATCTTATTTGCTACCCCTTTTGTTTGGTTAATTCTTCAGATTCTATTTTAGATACTTTAAATTTGCAACTAAATTTTTAATATGACCATACATAAAGAGGGTATCGCTACCATTTCATTGATAGCAATTTTAGTGGGGGTCTTGAATATTGTTAACTTTTCTTATTTATTTCCTATTTCTGCTTTAGGTGCTTGGATGGTATTTATTTTAACACTTGCTTTTTTTCTTTTCATTGTTTCTTTTTTTAGAATACCCAAAAGAACACTCACTATAAATGAGAATGCCATTGTAGCCCCAGCAGATGGTAAGGTGGTGGTTATTGAAGAGGTGCAACCAGATGAGTTTTATACCGAAAAGAGAGTCCAAATAAGTGTATTTATGAGTCCTGCCAATGTGCATGTGAACCGATTACCTATTGCAGGTAATATTATTTACAATCAATATCATCCTGGAAAATTTTTAGTAGCATGGCATCCAAAATCTTCTACTGATAATGAAAGATGGTCTATCGTGATAGAAAATAAAAAAGGAAGTATTTTATGCAAGCAAATTGCAGGAGCACTTGCTAGAAGAATTTGTAACTATACCACATTGGGGCAATCATTACAACAAAGTGATGAGTATGGGTTTATTAAATTTGGAAGTAGAGTGGATCTTTTATTGCCTTTAGGCACTACTATTCACACTAAAATTGGGGATGTGGTAAAAGGAGGAGTAACCACCCTTGCTAGTTGGTCATAAAATGGTTTCTAATTCCTTCAAATGTATGATGGTATGTGTAGCGGGTAAGGTAGGTGGTTTTTGCAAATGGTTGACAAAAATAGAATCCATGCCTGCATTAATTGCACCTTGAATGTCTGCTGCCTCATTGTCTCCAATCATGATACTTGTTTTCAATTCTGCCTGCGTAGCTTGAAGGGCATAGTCAAATATCTCTTTATTAGGTTTTAAGCTGCCACTTCCTTCTGAAGTAATTACTTGTGTGAAGTAAGCGCTTAAATTAGCATTTTTAATTTTTTGAAATTGAACCGATTCAAATCCGTTAGTGATTAAATGCATTTTGTATTGCTTAGATTTTAGGTAATCTAAAATTTCAATAGTGTAGGGAAATAAATTCTTTTTACTAGGCAATATTTCTAAGTATTCAACAGAAATGGATTTAGATAAGGACTCGTCTGCAATTTTATAATCTAATAAACTTAAGTAGATACGCTTCCATCTTAGCTCTTCTTGTTTGATAAAACCTTTGGTATATCTATCCCATAAACGATGATTATGTACACTGTAATTGGTATAAAAAGTATCGAAGTCTTCGATTCCTTTTGCTTCCAAGTTATATTTTTGATAAAGGTCTTTTAAGGTTTCTTTAGAATTTAATTCAAAATCCCAAAGTGTATGGTCAAGGTCAAAAAATAAGTCTTTGTAATACATCGAGTAATATTGTATTGAACGAATTTACAAATTTGATGCTTATCTTTATTCTTTATTTCAACTATAAATTAAGCATATGTTAGTAGTGATTACAGGTGCTTCTCAAGGAATTGGTTATGCAGTGGCAGAATCATTTGCCAAAGGGGGATATGATCTGTTGTTGTGTAGTAAAACAGCGACTCATTTAGAAGCAGCCACGAAGCAACTAAAATCAAAATACACTAATATAAGTATACAGAGTACACAGGCCAATTTAGCAAATTCTGATGAGTGTGAAAAGTTTGGAAAATGGTGTTTAAGTTTTGGTACACCTTCTATTTTGGTAAATAACGCTGGATATTTTTTACCAGGAAATTTAATGGAAGAAGAAAAAAATGTTTTAGAATCTCAAATAGCTACCAATTTGTATTCAGCTTATTATACCTCACGAGCCATAGTACCTGCTATGATACATGCGGGCACTGGGCATATATTTAATATTTGTTCAATTGCCTCTTTGCAAGCTTATACACATGGAGGCTCTTATAGTATTAGTAAATTTGCCTTAGATGGATTTTCAAAAAATTTAAGAGAAGAACTTAAGCATAAAGGCATAAAAGTAACCAGTGTGTATCCTGGGGCAACTTATACCAATAGTTGGGCTGGAAGTGGGGTGGCACCAAGTCGACTCATGGAAGCAAGTGATATAGCTACTATGATTTTTGCTGCAACTCAATTAAGTAATCAGGCTGTTGTGGAAGATATAGTAATGCGTCCTCAGTTAGGTGATTTGTAATAAGTGTTTAAAATTAATTTTTCGAGACGCACTTAATTTCATTTCAACTATATTAATTATATTTTTCTACAACGCCTAAACTAAACAATGCAAAGTCGTATTGAACGGGGTCTTTAGGATTTAAAGTTCTACAAAAATTGGTTAATTCAATAGCTGTTTGCCAATCTGTTTGTTTTCTTTTTATAATTCCTAAGCTCCTAGAGACTCTTGCTACATGAATATCTACAGGCATGATTAATGCCGATGGAGCAATGCTCTTCCAAATACCAAAATCTACTCCTTGTTTATCCTGGCGCACCATCCATCTTAAAAACATGTTTAATCTTTTGCAAGTAGATCCATTGATAGGACTAGCAATATGTTTTTTAGTTCTTTTGGGGGCATCTTCTAAAGAAAAAAAATACGTTTGAAAATGATGGAGTGCTTGTTCTACGTTATAATTTTTTTTAAAAAAAGCTGTTTCTAAACTTTTATGATGAGTGTAATGTCTTTTAAAAAATTTAATAAAGTATAATAAATCGGTCTCATTAAAAGTTCTATGTGCAAACCCTGCTAATTTTTTTAAATCTTTTTCTTGGTGTTGGGTGCAAAAGTTAAAAGGATCATTATCCATTCTTTGAAGTAACTCTTTACTTTTTTGAATGATGGTTGTTCTATTACCCCAAGAAAAGGTAGCTGCAAAAAAACCCGCAATTTCTATATCTTGCTTTTTTGTAAATAAATGAGCTATAGAGATGGGATCTTCCTCAATAAATTTAATGTTATTGTATTGTTTTACTTTTTGATCTAATAATTTTTGAATAGCCTCCATTATTCACCTATGGCTTGTGCTATATCTGCTATTAAATCATCTGCATCTTCAATTCCTACACTTAAACGAATTAATCCATCAGATAAACCATTCGCAATTCTTTGTTCACGAGGTATAGAGGCATGGGTCATACTAGCTGGATGATTAATGAGAGATTCTACACCACCTAGGCTTTCAGCCAGTGAAAATATTTTTGTACTAGAAAGTACTTTAGTAGCTGCTTCTAGTGTATCTTCTTTTAGTGTAAAACTCATCATACCTCCAAAACCACGCATTTGTTTTTTTGCAATGGCGTGATTTGGATGATCTGCAAATCCACACCAATATACTTTACCCACTTTGGGATGCTGTCTTAAATATTGAGCTATTTTCTCTCCATTTTCACAATGTCTTTGCATGCGAACATGTAAAGTTTTTATTCCTCTTAATACTAAAAAACAATCCTGTGGACCCGGTACGGCTCCAGTGCTTTTTTGAATAAAATATAATTGATCTCTCAAAGCTTGATCATTCATTACCAAACAACCTTGAATGACATCGCTATGACCCCCTAAATATTTAGTAGCAGAATGCATTACAATAGTGGCTCCAAAGTCTAAAGGGTTTTGAAGATAGGGAGAAGCAAAAGTATTGTCTACACAAACTATACAATTATGTTTTTTAGCTAACTTAGATACTTCTTCAATATCACTAATATTCATTAAAGGATTAGTAGGTGTTTCTAACCATATTAATTTAGTTTTTTTATTTATTGCTTTCGCTACATGATCTACTTTCGTGGTATCTACATAAATAAATTGAATACCCATTTTTTCATATACTTTGGAAAACAACCTAAAAGTTCCTCCATACATATCGTGCGCGGCAATGACTTCATCACCTGGTACTAATAAACGCATCACAGCATCAGTAGCTGCAACACCACTTGCAAATGCTAAGCCATATTTTCCATTTTCAATCATGGCAAAAGCTTCTTCTAAAGCAAATCTTGTAGGATTTTGACTTCTAGCATACTCAAATCCTTTGTGTTTGCCTGGTGAAGATTGAACATAGGTCGAAGTCTGATAAATGGGTGTCATAATAGCACCTGTGCTTGGATCTGGGTGAGCACCCGCGTGAATATATTTAGTGGCTGGTTTCATGTTTGCATTTTTAATTGGGCTTATTTCCTTTTTTAAACATTCTATAAGAGTAAATAGTAGGTACTAATACCATTATAATCATATCTATGAAAAATAGTACAAATGAAGTAACAGAGCTAAAAATCATACCAGCGATACCTTGAAATATGCCACCATAGAGCCATATTTTTCCTGCTATTTTATGAGTCGCATTCCAATTGTCCTCATTGTCCAATGTCCAAGGTAATTTAAAACCTGCAAAATAATTTTGTTTGATTTTAGGCATATACACTCCCATTCCAGCAAAAGCAAAACCCAATATTGGAAATAATAATTTCTCAATAGAAACACCCGTGTGGGTACTAGCGTATAAAATTACCATACAAAGTAGACTTAAAAAAACCACTGTGAAAAATCCAAATTTTTTAAATAAACCATCATCTATTTGCTGGGTTCTTTTGGGGTCAAAATTTTTTATATTGGCTAGAAGAAAATAAGTAAATAAACTTACCACACCCAAAATGATAGGTCCTAAAAAAATGCTACTTTTTTCACCAAAGCCATCTGCCTCTCCTTTAATATTAAAATGCGTTGGAATGATAGCGGGTAAACTAGGGTATAGATATGCGGCATAAAAAAATGGAATTCCAATAAGTATACACACATACAGAAGCATCAATTTTTTATTTTCCATTTGCTGGATTTAGACTTTAAAGTTAGCATTTATTCGGTTTTAATCAATAATAGCTTATATCCCCAAAAAAAATTACTTTTGCTTCAAATTTGATACAATGAACAAAGGCCCTATTTCAAAGTTTATTGAACACCATTATAGACATTTTAATGCCGCCGCCTTATTAGATGCAGCCAAAGGTTATGAAAATCACCTTTTAGAAGGTGGTAAAATGCTAGTAAGTTTAGCGGGTGCCATGAGTACTGCAGAATTAGGTATTAGTTTAGCGGAAATGATACGCCAAGATAAAATTGCAATAATTAGTTGTACAGGCGCTAATCTTGAAGAGGATGTTATGAATTTAGTAGCACACAGTCATTATAAGAGAGTGCCTCATTATCGAGATCTTACTCCACAAGATGAGTGGGATTTATTAGAAAATCATTATAACCGTGTAACAGATACTTGTATTCCTGAAGAAGAAGCTTTTAGAAGACTTCAAAAACATATCTTAAAATTTTGGAAACAAGCAGAAGCAAAAGGGGAGCGTTATTTTCCTCATGAATTTTTGTACCAAGTGGTTTTAAGTGGTGAATTGGAACAATATTATGAGATTGATCCTAAAGACAGTTGGATTGTGGCTGCTGCCAAAAAAAATATACCCATTGTCGTACCAGGTTGGGAGGATAGTACGACAGGAAATATTTTTGCAAGCTATGTAATCAAAAATGAATTAAAAGCCAGCACAGTTAAAAACGGTATTGAATATATGGTTGCTTTAACAGAGTGGTATCGTGCTAATAGTGGTGGAAAGGGCGTAGGATTTTTTCAAGTAGGAGGGGGTATTGCTGGAGATTTTCCCATTTGTGTAGTGCCTATGATGTATCAGGATCTTGAGTGGCATGATGTTCCTTTTTGGAGTTATTTCTGCCAAGTGAGCGATAGTACAACTTCTTATGGCTCTTATTCAGGCGCTGTTCCTAATGAGAAAATTACTTGGGGTAAATTAGATATTCATACTCCGAAGTTTATAGTAGAGAGTGATGCTACCATTGTGGTGCCGCTTATATTTGCGTATATACTTGGACAGTAAAATAAAAAGCCCTTAGTTTTCTAAGGGCTTTTTAATTATTCATTATCTCGCAGGCATGTTTAAAGGAATATCTCTTTTTAACATATCCTCTTTTTGTGCAATTTCACAAGCTGTATGAAATACCATATGTACTCTTTTTTGCATCAACTCAAAATTTATTTTTTCAATAGTATCTGTAGGTTGATGGTAATCGGCTAGTAACATTCCATCATAGAAGAATAAAATGGGTACTCCTTTTTTTGCAAAATTATAATGATCGCTACGATAGTATATTCTATTTTTATCATTGGGATCGTCATACTTATAATCTAATGTTATATTACTAGAAGCTTTATTGGCAGCTTCGTTTATTACTACTAATTCAGAACTTAATTTATCATGACCAATGACATAAACGTAATTAAGTGTATCTCCTAAATGACGTTCCGTATCTACGCGGCCTACCATATCAGTATTTAAATCGGCAGTGGTTTTCTCTAAAGGAAATAAAGGATGTTCAGAGTAATAATCTGAACCCCATAGGCCTTTTTCTTCACCACTTACGGTCATAAATACAATTGTTCTACGAGGCTTAAAGCCTTTTTTGGCTGCCGTTGAAAATGCTTCAGCCATTTGCATTACGCTCACTGTGCCTGATCCATCATCATCTGCGCCATAATAAATAACGTCACCTCTTTTTCCTAAATGATCATAGTGACCCGTTAGCATTAAGTATTCGTCTTTTTTATCAGTTCCTGGAAGTACAGCTATAACGTTACTACTTTCTAAATTTTCTGTCGTTTTAGTCACGCTGATATTTGCATCAGTTGTATAATTTCCTTTTTTTAATTCTTTAATAGCATTCATATTTGAAGCACTATTGCCTAATAAAGAAGCGGCTAACTCAACAGATATATTTGCCATTAAAAAACCTGGAATGGCATTCGCTTTCACGTACATATTTCCTTTAGTGGGTGTTGGATTTTTACGAGGGAAATCGGCAGAAACTATAAATAAGCCAGTAGCTCCTTTTGTACTAGCTTGTCTTAATTTAGACATTGGGGAGGCAGGGTTAGCATAGAATGCACGAGCACCGCCAGGTCCCATTGTTACAGGTCCCGCACTGGTGCCATCTAAGATGACAACCATTTTTCCTTTCACCTCTAAATTTTCATAATCGTTTATGCCTTTGTCTGCATCCACAATTCCATATCCTGCAAAAACTACTTCTTTAAAATTGGCATTACCATTTGCGATGGTTTGTAAATTAAAATTGAAGTCTTTGTCCCATTCAAAAGAATGGCCATTCACTGTGAATTTTTTTTCTGCTAATACGTCCTGATACACTGGGTATACTTGTTGATAGCTATTACCATTGCCCGGTAATAGGCCCATTCTTTTAAATTCAGATTCAATATAAGCAGCTGCTCTTTTTTGTCCAGGAGAAGCTGTTTCTCTACCCTCCATCTCAGCACTAGCAATAACAGAAAGTTTTTCTTTTAATGCTTTGGCAGTGATCACATTTGCAAATGATGTAAGGTCTTTTGATTTCTGAGCAAAAGACATTGTGCTAATAAATAGCAAAGAAATCCATACTAGTTTTTTCATAAGATGTATTTAATTTTTATGCGCAAGTAATTTTATTTACTCTATTTTGATGTCTCCCCCCTTCAAAAGAAGTAGACATAAATTTTTCTATCATTTCAAAACTTAATTCCATACTCACAAAACGTGCTGGGATACATATAATATTTGCGTTATTATGTAATCGCACAAGTTCCGCAACTTCGGTAAGCCAACATAATCCAGCTCTAATTCCTTCGTGCTTATTGGCTGTCATGGCTACTCCGTTAGCACTACCACAAAATAAAATTCCAAAACAAGCTTCTCCAGTTGCTACACTTGTAGCAGTGGGATGGGCAAAGTCGGGGTAGTCTACGGAATCGGTAGTATGTGTACCAAAGTCTTTGGTGGAATACCCTTTTTCTTCCAACCATTTTTTAGTTGCATTTTTATAAACTACACCTGCATGATCAGAGCCAAGTGCAATGGGTTTTGAAGCGTCAAATATAAATGACATAATTGTTTATTTAATAGCGTAATATATACATTTAATACGTTTACAATTTAATGCAGATTAATCCCAAGGCTCCTCTTCTTCAGATTTCATTCTTTTATGAGCCCATCTGGAAACAAAAATGCTACATTCGAATAAGGTATAGAGAGGTATAAATACAATTGTTTGACTATACCAGTCAGGGCTAGGTGTAATAAAAGCAGCTACTAATAAAATAATTACTACTGCGTATTTGCGTGTGGTTGTTAAAAATTGGGGAGTTATTAAACCAATTTTGGTTAATAAAAATACTATGACTGGAAGTTCAAAAGCAATACCACATCCCAAAATTAAGTTGGTTAAATTATCTAAATAATCGGCAAAAGTAGGTATGGTTGTAATAGCTCCTCTTGATCCTAATTGAAATCCTGCTAAGAAATTAAAAGTAAAAGGACCTAAAACAAAAAATCCAAAAGCGGCCCCCATAAAGAAAAAGAAGGATACCCAAAATATCATAAATCGGGTATTTTTAATTTCCTTTTCTTTTAAAGCGGGTTTTACAAAAGCCCAAATTTGATAGAATATATAAGGAAAAGCCACGATTAGTCCTCCTACAAAAGCCATACTAATGCTACTTAAAAATTGTCCTCCAAAAGTGGTGCTTTGTAAAGATACTTTTACAGGTGGCATACAAAGAGAATCTCCTAAATGTAAGAGGTGACTTAATTTACAAAATGCTTTATAAGTGATAAAGTCTGGATTTAATGGACCTGTTATTACATAGTCCATTACCCAATCTCGGTAAATAAAAATTATAATGGAGGTGATTAATACAGAAATTAAAGAACGAATAATAGTACCTCTTAATTCTTCTAAATGATCGATGAAAGACATTTCAGATTCATCGTTTTTCTTAAATCGGTCAAATAATGCCATACGAGTTTTAATGAGGGATAAAGTTAAGCTTTCTGGTGGAAAAGAGGGATCAAAAATGACAAAAAGGACTAGTGAATTTTAATTTTTGCTTTTTCAATTCGGGTATCACTTACGGCCAGTATTTCTGCATCAAAATGTGGTAAATGTATAATAGTGCGTATTTTGGGTATAGACTCATGATGTTGAATAATATAACCACTTAGGGTTTCTGAACTATCTGCAGAAAAATCTATTCCATATTTTTCATATAAATAGTCAAGCTCCAAACGACCACTAAATATGTATTCAGTTGCTGAAATCTTTTTTTCAATTAATTCTTGCTCATCATATTCATCTTCAATTTCTCCAAAAATTTCTTCCAGGACATCTTCCATGGTAACAATGCCAGCAGTACCGCCAAATTCGTCTACTACCCATGCAATACTTTTTCTTCTTTTAGAAAATAAATTGATGAGGTCGGCAGCATTCATACTTTCTGGTACCAGTGGTATAGAATGAATAATGGAGGCAATGTTATTAGGTTTTTTAAATAAATCTAATTGATGTACATATCCCACAATAGCATCTAAGCTTTCTTCATAAACGATGAGTTTACTTAATTTAGTTTCTACAAAAATTTTAATTAAGTCTTGAACTGAAGTATTAAGATCTACCCCAATAATCTCAGTTCTGGGTACCAAGCATTCTCTAATTTTTATATCAGGTAAGCTCAATGCATTTTCAAATAAATCGGTATTGAGATCTTGCTGCTCTGGGTATTGTTTGGTTTGTTGAACATAATGGGCTAGGTCAACTTTTGTAAAACCCTCTTTTTTATGAATGATTCTAATTTGAAATAAATTCTTTAAAACGAATTGGGCTAAATTCACGAGTAAAATAGTAATGGGCCTGAATACTAAATGAAAAAATTTAGCAATAGGAGCAAAAGCAGAAATCATAGATACGGCTCTTGCTTTAAATATGGCTTTTGGAATGAGCTCTCCAATAAATAAAACTACTAAGGTTGATAAAACAGTATTGCCCAATAAAATGGAGTAGGGGCCTACCTGCCACTTTTCCCAAATTAAGGAATCTAATAAGGATTCAAATTGAATTCCAAAAATGACTAAGGAAATATTCAAACCAATTAAACAAGTACCAATAAATTGAGTGGGAGCAAGTAAAAATTGAGCAATAATTTTTGCAGAGGTATGTCCTTGTTTTTTTTTAAGTTCTAAATTTAAACGATTGGCGCTTACAAATCCAATCTCATAGCCTGAAAAAAAACCTACTAAAATTAAAGAAGCTACTATTGCAAAAAGCATATTGTTTTATTATTCATTTTAAAAATGAAAAATTACCACTCAGGTAACTTTGGTTTTGTTTCAACTATACCTTCTATTTGTTCCAATATTTCGGAGCTTAATAAATTGGCAGTTTCTATGGCAGTTAAATTATCAAGTAATTGGGCCTTATTTGTAGCTCCTAAAATAGCGGTACTTACATTTGAATTTTTAATACACCAAGCAATACTTAATGAAGCGGTGCTAACTTTTAATGCTTTTGCCAGGGCCGCTAATTGTTGTACTTTTTTTACACTAGCTTGAATTAACCAGCGATCTCTTAACCATTCAAAACCCTCTAAATGAAAACGAGAGCCTTCTGGAATTCCATCATTGTATTTTCCTGTTAAAAGACCCGATGCCAGTGGGCTCCAGATGGTAGTACCCATGCCTACGTTTTTAAATATTTCTAGATACTCGTTTTCCATTTTTGATCTTTCAAATAAATTATATTGAGGTTGCTCAACAGAAGGTCCAATTAAATGATGCGCAGCAGCAACTCTATGTGCTTCCATAATTTCAACACCACTCCATTCACTGGTGCCCCAGTATAAAATTTTTCCTTGTTGAATTAAAGTATTCATGGTTTGTACTACTTCTACAATAGGGGTGGTCTTATCTGGTCTGTGACAAAAATAAAGGTCTAAATAATCTGTTTGTAATCTTTGGAGAGCTTCATGACAGGCTTCTGTTAAATGTTTTCTACTTAATCCGGTTTGATTGGGTTTATTTTCTTTTCCTCTCCATCCAAAATAGGCTTTGGAAGAAAGTACAATGGAAGTTCTATCCCATTTCTTTTTACTTAAAACACGCCCCATCATTTTTTCACTCTCACCTGCTGCATACACTTCTGCGTTATCAAAAAAGTTAACACCCGCATCATAAGCAATACCCATGAGCTCGTCAGCAATGGCGTCATTAATTTGTTTGTGAAATGTCACCCAGCTTCCAAAACTTAGCGTACTGAGCTGTAAGCCCGTCTTGCCCATTTTTCTGTATTCCATACAATAGATTTATTTTGGTTGAGTATTTACTGCACTGTCTGAGAGGAGTGCAAAACTATTTGCTTGTGGTTGTAAAATGTGTATATCAGTTAAATTTTGATTTGCCTCAAATCCTTTACCATAAATTTTAGCAATAGGATTATGTTGTTTTACAATCACATCTTTATCGGTTGTAAATTTATTGGTATTTTGATCCCAAATCATTTCCTTGCACCATAAAGTGTCTCCTAACACATTATACACTACTACATTATCTTTTAAAAAAATTTTATTTTCAGTTTCTTTATAATTAGCATAGTCGGCGCTGAGTTTACTTTCAATATGCAAACTATCTTTATAAAAATCTACTTTTAAGCTACTAGGAAATTCAACCATTCTACCACTATCTAGTAAATACTTTTTCATTAAAGGAGCCATTAATTTAGCATTCATTTTGCCATCAGTACTAATAAATATTAATACATCTTTTCCCACATCTATACCACCAATACGTGCGCTTAAAGCCTGCACCTCATTGACATTATTTTCACAGGCTATCATAAAAAAGCAGCTACTTACTAAAGCAACTGCTAATCTAGTAAGTTTAAAAAATGATGTATTAATCATATTTACGTTTATTAAACCAAACATCGCTTAAGCTATAACCTACAGTAAATTGAACAAAGTTTTCTTTAAAATCATTTACACTAGTACCTCTTTGTCCTACTTGCAATGCTAAATTTAGTAAAGTATATTGGTAATCGTAAGAACGATATTTTCTAATGGGCAGTCCCATACCAAGTGTCATGGCAGAGATTTTCAAACCTCTGCTATCTATATTTAAATAGTCCTTACCAGTATAAAAACCCCCTCTGTATACCACGGTAGACCAATAGCTTTCATAATTATAAGGATTAGGGCAAAACTGGGCACCCACTCTTAACATCGATGCATTAGATAGGGCATCTTTTTGTCCATAAAAACTGTATTTATCCTGCCATGCGGCACTGTTATATTCAATACCTAATACCCATTGGTCGTAACTACCCCTATTATCATATTCTTTTTTGTGTAGGGCTAATCCGGCTGTAAAATGTGAGGGTATGGTAACATTACCTGGTATATTTTTTGAAGAAATAGCGGTGTCTAAAGGGGTAGAAGCATTCACTGTAAAATTACCAGTGGAACGAACCATATCTTGTTTGCCTTTCATAGTTTGATCCAAGGTAGCTGTGATACCATAACTTAGGGTGTATTCTGTTTTTTGAGTGTTTTTTTCTTTTTGTATTTTATAGATAGGAAATTCGCCTAATAAGCCCCATTGAAAAAAAGCACCCCCAAAAATAGTATTGGTATTAGATGTTGATTGGAAAAAATAGTTTGAGTCGGTACTATTTTGAAATGATTTTATATTATCTATTTTCTTACGTCCAAAATTGTATCCAGTATTTACCCCCACACTTATGTATTTCCAAGATTTACCAAAACCTAAAAAAACTTGATTTAATCCCCCTTGTCCAATATAATTATTGAAAATAGTATCTCCAGATGTAATTCTTTTTGTTTCAGTGACGGCATAATTTATAGTAGATAAAGGTCTTAAACCAAAAGCCATTCCCGATTTTTTATTTTTATCTATGGGTAATCCCACGACCACATAACTGGGACTTAAATAAGTCGATTGCTCTCTACCTGTGGGTTCAGATAATTTCTTTAAGGTATTATTATTGAAATTGATTCCTAAATCAAAAGTGGTTAAATAGACGGAACCATATGAGGCTGGATTGTTGAAATTGATACTTTGACCAAAACTACCGCTCATGGAGGAAGTATATGCCGATGAAAAACCACCCATTGCTTGACTGGTTGTATTTTGACTATTTAATACCTCTGTGCCTAAACCATATCTAGAGAAGGGAGAATTGATTTGAGCCTTAGTGGGGGTAATGAAACACAATAAAACTAGAGTGGGTATTAGCCTAATTATTTTTTTCACAAATAGCATAGAGTCCTTTAAATATTAAATTTTGGTCGGCAAATATCCTCTTTTTTAAATGAGGTACAAAATAAGAAATGTCTCCCCCGGTTAATAGCACGTTAAAGTTGTCATATTTCTGCTCATAGGCGGTAATTATTCCATCTATTTCAGCTGCCATCCCCAAAATTACCCCACTTAAAATATTGGTTTTGGTATCATAACCTACTAAAGGAAACTCATGGGAGGGGGTAATTAATGGTAAAAGAGCTGTTTGTTCATGCATGGCATTAAATCGCATTTGCATGCCTGGGGAGATACTTCCTCCTAAAAAAGCATGTGCATTATTGACGAAATTATAAGTGATACAAGTGCCCAAGGAAATAACTAAATTATGTTGATGGGGGTAAAGATCTACTGCAGCAGCAATTAAAGCCAAACGGTCTGCTCCAATAGTTTCCGGCTTTCCTACGGGAGTGGTGAAATTAATTATAGTATTAGGTCCTAATAAATGAAATTGAGTTTTTTTAGCAAGTAAGTTTTCAATAGAGGGATCGTGATGTATGACCGAAGATAAAATGGTTTTTTCTGGTGAAAATTCAAGAATTAATTTTTCAATTTCACTCAAATCACCTGAGGGGAGCACGCGAATTTGGTGGAGTGATCCATGAATGAAAATAGCGGCTTTTAATCTTGAATTTCCAAAATCAAAACAAATTGTGGTAGACATAGTTTTGCTTTAGCTTCAAAATTAAAGCCTTTGAGGCAAAGTTTAGGTAAAACAATAGGCAAGTTGCAAAAGATTTCGGTTATTTGAAGTACAAAATAAGCAGGCATGAAAATAGCAGGATTTACCATTATTAAAAATGCAGTAATCAATGACTTTCCCATTGTGGAAGCTATTCGATCTGTATTGCCTGTGGTGGATGAAATGATTGTTTTAATTGGAGATTCCACCGATGCGACTATTGCTTTAATAGAATCTATTGGAGATGCAAAAATTAAAATTCATCATTCTATTTGGGATAAAAATTTAAGAAAAGGAGGCGCTGTTTTAGCAGACCAAACAAATAAAGCTTTTGGTTTAATTGGTCAAGAATATACTTGGGCTTTTTATATTCAAGGCGATGAAGTGGTACATGAAAAGTACCATGCTACTATAAAAGAATCATGCAAAAAATATGCTACAGACACAGATGTGCAAGGGCTTTTATTCAAATACAAACATTTTTATGGCACCTATGATTATGTTGGAGACAGCAGAAAATGGTATGCACATGAAATTAGAATTATTAGAAATAATAAAGCCATTTCTGCTTATCGAGATGCACAAGGTTTTAGAATAGGTAATAAAAAATTACCAGTGGCATTGCTACAGGCCAGTATTTATCATTATGGATGGGTGAAAAGTCCGACTCAAATGAGAAAAAAAATTAAAGAGAGTAGCATATTTTGGAATGATGATACACAAATGGAAAAAATTAAAGCCAGTCCCGATGATTATGATTTTAGCGGTTTTGATTCCTTACAGAAATTTATGGGTACGCATCCATCAGTCATGTTGGATAGAATACAAAGAAAAAATTGGGAAATAAATTTAGATCTTTCACAAAAAAATTTTTCATTTAAAAATAAATGCTTGTATCTTTTTGAAAAATTAACAGGTATACGACCTTTTGATTTTAAAAATTATAAAATTATCAGAAAATAAATATGCATTCTATTTCCGATATTAAACAAGGAGTGGCAAGTGGAAATTTCCTTTTACTAGCCAAAGCTATTTCTTTCATTGAAAATTCAAATGAAGGCTCCACGCGTTTTTTGGAAGAATTAGAGCCAGCTGCTATTCCAATTATAGGTGTTACGGGCCCACCAGGGGCTGGCAAAAGCACCTTAATTAATGCACTTATAACTCAATGGGTAGAAGATCAAAAAAAGGTGGCAGTCTTGTCTGTGGATCCATCTTCACCATTTCATCAAGGTGCCATTTTAGGAGATCGTATTCGAATGAGAGATTGGTATTTACATGCTGGAGTATATATTAGATCACTTGCTGCCAGAGGGCATTTGGGTGGACTAAACAGTGCTATGCTTTCCTTGACCACTTTAATGCAGTCAGTGGGTTTTGATTATATAATAGTGGAGACAGTAGGGGTGGGTCAATCTGAGGTAGAGATTGCTTCTTTAGCAGATACTACGGTGGTGGTATTGGTGCCAGAAGCAGGAGATGAGGTGCAAATGATGAAATCGGGTTTAATGGAAATTGCAAATGTATTTGTAGTCAATAAAAGTGATCGTCCCAATGCGGAGGCTTTTGTAAATAATTTGAAACATATGATTACAGAAAATGCTCCTATTGAAACGAGGCCAGAAGTGGTAAGCACCATCGCCACTGAAAGAGAAGGTATCTCCACCTTATTGAATATCATTCAAGACCATCAATTAGGTGTACATCATGGAATTCAAAAAAATGAAATGTTATTTTCTAAAGTAATACAATTAATAATGGCCCAAAAAATAAATCAGATTGATACAGAAAAAATAAAATTGAGTTTGGCCGCTGCTTCTAGTGAATCGAATTTCAATATTTTTAAATTTGCTCAAAATTTTTATTAAGACTTTTCTTGCTTCCACCATTTGAAAGTAACATATCCAGCAATAGCAAAGGGCATGGCTGCTAGGTAAAGAATACCAGCATTAAATCCTTTGCCTGCTTCTTGTCCAATTTGGCTGGCTGTTTTGGTACAAATAGAACATTGTGCTATAGCACTTACTATCCAAAATTGAGATAGCATAAAAAACATGGTACGTTTCATAAATACCTTTTAATACCTTTTGAACTAATAGGGAACCCCAATGTAAAAAGAGACAAACTTTATTCTAAGCTTAATAAGAAATTAAGCTTTTGTTTTAGTCGCTTTTTCTGTTTTGGCAGTACTCTTTGAACCTGTAGCTTTTGTTTTAGGAGCAGTTGTTTTTTCAGTGCTTGCTTTAGTAACTTTACTAGCTTTACTAGCTACTTTATGTGGTCTACTTTTTCCAAAAGAACCTAAAAATCTTTTTCCTTTCGCTGTTTTTTTATCTCCTCTACCCATATTCTTTTTTTTAAATGAGGTACAAAAGTAAAAAAACCCTCGCACATACGAGGGTTTTTTTTCAAAATCTTGTGATTCAGCGATTTTAGTTATAAGTACTATAATTTAGCACCTAATTCTTTACCTGCTTTGAATTTAGCAACTTTCTTAGCTTTGATTTTGATAGTGGCACCAGTTTGTGGATTGCGACCAAAGCATTCGCTGTTGCAGTTGTAATCTGTATGTTCGGAATTTCTTCCCTTTTCT
>CAZWTV010000024.1:0-20613 GCA_964637225.1 uncultured Sediminibacterium sp. | reverse complement strand
AAAATATAAACATTAAATTATTATATAATATAATTAATTCACTCAATCGATTGATTTTCAGCTTTGACATTATTTTTTAAATTAAGATGAAAGTTTTTATGTTGGTAAATGAGTCTTAAGCTTCAATTTCACTTTTGTAACTTCGCCTCATTAATTAAGAATAAGATTCTAATAATGGAAATTTCCGTCAAAACAGCAGAGCAGCTAAGATTAACCGAAGAGGAGTTTGAGAGTATAAAATTAAAACTCGGACGTACTCCTAATTTCACTGAATTATGTGCATTTAGTGGAATGTGGTCTGAACACTGTAGTTATAAAAATTCAATAAAGTGGTTAAAAACTTTACCCCGTGATGGTGGTAGAATGTTGGTTGCTGCGGGAGAAGAAAATGCAGGTTTGATGGATATTGGTAATGAATATGGAGTGGTATTTAAAATTGAATCACATAATCATCCAAGTGCTTTGGAACCTTTTCAAGGTGCAGCTACTGGAGTGGGGGGTATTCAAAGAGATATATTTACCATGGGAGCAAGGCCTATTGCTTCATTAAATAGTTTACGATTTGGAAAATTAGAAGATAAAAAAACACAAAGATTATTAGCTGGGGTGGTGCATGGTATTGGACATTATGGAAATTGTTTTGGGGTGCCCACTGTTGGAGGTGAATTGTATTTTGAAAATTGTTATCACACCAATCCATTGGTCAATGCAATGAGTGTAGGAATTGTTAAAGCAGGAAAAACAATTAGTGCTATTGCGCTTGGTAAAGGCAACCCGGTATTTTTTGTGGGAAGTGCTACTGGTAAAGATGGAATTGGTGGTGCAAGTTTTGCTTCAGCAGAAATTACAGCAGATAGTGTAGAAGAATTACCTGCCGTGCAAGTAGGGGATCCCTTTCAAGAAAAAAAATTATTAGAAGCTTGTTTGGAAGTTATTGAAACTGGAGGAGTGATTGGAATGCAAGATATGGGTGCCGCTGGAATCATTTGTTCTACTGCTGAAATGAGTGCTAAAGGAAAAGTAGGCATGCGCATTGATTTGGATAAGGTACCTACCCGTCAACAAAATATGAAGGCTTGGGAACTACTACTAAGTGAAAGTCAGGAAAGAATGTTAATGGTAGTAGAAAAAGGAAAGGAGGCACAAGTTTTAGCAGTGTTTGAAAAATGGGATTTGTCTTGTAGCAATATAGGTGAAGTGACCGATGATGGCTTATTGAATTTTTATATGCATGGTAAATTAGAAGCTTCCTTACCTGCCTATGAATTAGTGTTGGGGGGCGGAGCGCCACAATATACAAGAGAGTATAAAGAGCCTGCTTATCTATCAAAAGTTAATGCTTTTAATTTAGATGCAGTATCAGATACTACTAATTTAAAAGCAAGTGTTGAAGCATTAGTACAATTACCCAATATTGCCTCAAAGAGATGGGTATATACACAATATGATAGTATGGTGGGTGCTGCAAATACTTCTACCAATGCACCAAGTGATGCTGCTATAGTATTAGCAAAAGGAACCGGAAAAGCATTGGCCATGACAGTAGATTGCAATAGTAAATATGTTTTTGCCAATCCTTATCAAGGTGCCATGATTGCTGTAGCAGAAGCTGCTAGAAATATTGTATGTTCTGGTGGTGAGCCAATTGGTGTGACCAATTGTTTAAATTTTGGAAATCCATACGATCCAGAAGTATATTATCAGTTTGTAAAGTCGGTAGAGGGCATGGGTGCAGCTTGTAGAAAATTCAATACCCCTGTAACCGGAGGTAATGTGAGTTTTTATAATCAAAATCCAGACGGTCCCGTATTTCCAACTCCTACTATTGGTATGGTAGGTATTGTCGAAGACATTAAAAATAGAATGCACTTGGATTTCAAAAATACTGGTGATACTATTGTTTTACTGGGACAACAAAGAAATGATATCAATGCATCAGAATATTTATATTCTTTAAAAGAAATTACTTATTCACCTGCCCCACATTTTAATTTAGAAGAAGAATTTTCTTTACAACAATTGATCTCTTATTTAATTAAAGAAAAAGCAATTTCAAGTGCACATGATATTAGTGAAGGAGGTTTAATCATTACTTTACTCGAGTCGGCTTTTTATAATCTCAAAGGATTTGAAGTACAATCCCATGCAACCCATTTAAGAAAAGATGCTTATTGGATGGGTGAGGCTCAATCTAGAGTGGTTATTTCTTGTACCAATTCACAATTAGCTACGCTTGAAGCTGCTGCCAAAAAATTTAATGTGGAATTTACAATACTTGGAAAAGTAACAGATGGTCAAATACTAGTGGAGGGAGAAAATTGGGGAAATATTACAAGCTGGAAACATAAGTATGATACTGCTATTGAAAATAAATTAGCTTCTTAAATCCATATCCTATCTATGAAACAATCACCCTCAATAGTCATAACTGGTGCAGCAGGCTTCATAGGTTCTGTCATGGTTCAATATTTAAATGAAAACGGTTTTACTAATTTATTATTAGTAGATGATTTTGGAGTGGAAGAAAAAAGAAAAAATTGGGAACAAAAAAAGTATAGAAAAATCATAGAACGTCAGGCTTTTATAGACTGGTGTAATAAGGAGAGGTCGGAAATTGATATAATTATACATTTAGGTGCCAGAACCGATACCACAGAATTTAATTATGCCATTCATGAAGCGTTAAATGTGGAATATTCAAAATCTATTTGGAATTATGCCACTAAAAATCAAATTCCAATCATTTATGCTTCTTCTGCTGCAACCTATGGTAGTGGGGATCAGGGTTATGACGATAGCCATACAATTCTTGATCAATTACATCCCTTAAATCCATATGGGGTTTCAAAAAATGAATTTGATAAATGGGCTATCGCACAAAATGAGCATCCTCCTTTTTGGACGGGTTTAAAGTTTTTTAATGTGTATGGTCCCAATGAAGGCCATAAAGCAAGAATGGCCAGTGTTATTTTTCATGCCTTTCATCAAATTAAGCAAACAGGGGTTGTTAAATTATTTAAAAGTCATAGATCTGATTATAAAGATGGCGAACAACTTAGAGATTTTATTTATGTTAAGGACTTGGTGAATGTTATAGGATGGATGATGCATGAAATGTTCACTCATCATTGGGATGCAGCAAAAAACGGTTTATATAATTTAGGCACAGGAAAAGCCAGAAGCTTTTACGACTTGGCTACTAACACTTTCACAGCTCAAGGTTTACCACCCAAAATTGAGTTTATTGAAATGCCATTGGATATTCGAGATAAATACCAATATTTCACCGAAGCTAATATGCAAAAGCTTCGTAGTGCAGGTTATACTCAAGCATTTTATAGTTTAGAAGAAGGGGTCACTGACTATGTTAAAAATTACTTGCTCCCTTCAAAACTATTTTGATACAGTAAAGTGTATTAAAATTAATTTAATGTGCTTTTAAAAATGCAATTGCTTTATTATATGCATCTTCTTTTGCAGCAGCATTAAAACTTGGATTACTTGGATTGGCAAAACCATGGCCTGCTGGATATCTATTGACCTCTAGATTTTTACCCGCTTCTTTCATATTTTTTTCAAAATCATTGACCATTGCAGGTGAAGGGCTTTGATCTAGGTTGCCAAAAAATCCAATGACATCACATTGGATAGATTTTAATTTATCCATATTGGTTTCTGGTCTTCCATAATACATAACGGTTCCTTTGGCTTGTGGTCCTGCAAGAATAGCTGTTTGTAAACTCCACATACCCCCAAAACACCAGCCCACACTGTATATTGATGCCTTGCTTCCAGCGTATTTAATGGCACCTTGTATAATGGCTGTCATTCTGCCCATATCTGCACTACGCATTAATTTCATGGCACTATCTGGAGTGGCAGCTACTTTGCCATCGTACATATCAACTGCAATAACATTCACGTCTCCCAAATCAGTGTAATATTTATCAGATTCCATTTTAACGTTATCATTTAATCCCCACCATTCTTGTATAACAATTAAATATTTATTGGTTTTTTTCTTTGATGCAATAAAATAGGCATTGGCTTGTTTACCATCAGCAGCATCAAATGACATCATTTTTCCTAATAAATTTTCAGGAAGCACATTCTTTACAGAGGGGTGTAAAGCAGCAAAAGCGGGTGTGCTTGCCTCTAGTTGGTAAGCTTGCTTTGTTTCCATATTTAAGCACTCAATTACATCCGCTTTTTCAACTTTTGGGTGTTGCGTTTTGGTCCAATTCCAGCTTATTAAACTAGCAGTCAAAAGGATGCTGGCAAGAACATAAATGGCTTTTTTCATTGATTTTTATTTATTTTTTTGAAGATGTTCACCTTTCTATAACAGTTATAAACATTTTTTGTTGTCTTAGGTCTCTTATTTTGTTGCCCCCTTTTTTTGGTGTAGGTTTGTACGACCTCTAAGAATTTTTCCAAATAAAGATAGGTCCAAAAAGTTATTAAACCATTTTGAAATGGGTTTATGCACAGAAGCAAATTGCTTTTGGGTATAATCTTTTTTAAAAATTGAACGAATCTAATTGTATGGCAAAGTATGTTTTTGTAACAGGTGGTGTAACAAGTAGTTTAGGTAAAGGTATTATTGCCGCTTCTTTAGCAAAATTATTGCAAGCAAGAGGCTTAAAAACTACCATACAAAAATTCGATCCTTACATTAATGTGGATCCAGGAACCTTGAATCCTTATGAACATGGAGAATGTTATGTAACTGAAGATGGTGCAGAGACCGATCTAGATTTAGGTCATTATGAACGTTTTTTAAGCACACCTACTTCTCAAGCCAATAATGTGACAACTGGAAGAATTTATCAAACTGTAATTAATAAAGAAAGGGCGGGTGAATTTTTAGGTAAAACAGTGCAAGTGGTTCCTCATATAACCGATGAAATCAAGCGACGCATGTTACTTCTTGGTCAAGATGGAAAATTTGATATTGTGATTACTGAAATTGGAGGAACAGTGGGAGATATTGAGAGTACTCCTTTTATTGAAACTGTACGTCAAATTCAATGGGAATTACCTGAGGAAGATGTTATGGTAATTCATTTAACATTGATCCCTTATTTGAATGCTGCAAAGGAATTAAAAACAAAACCAACACAACATAGTGTAAGAATGCTTAGTGAAACAGGCGTGCATCCCGATGTCATTGTTTGTAGAACAGAACAACCCCTGAACGATGAAATTAAAAGAAAAATTGCTCTTTTTTGCAATGTGAAAGCTGGTAATGTTATTGAGTCATTGGATGCTAGTACTATTTATGAAGTACCCTTATTAATGCAAAAAGAACAATTAGATCTTATTGTACTTAAGAAGTTAAACATTCAAAATTTCAAAGAAGCCGATTTAACAAAATGGAATATATTTTTAGATAAATTAAAGCATCCTAAGGGTATAGTAAATATTGGTCTTATTGGAAAGTATATTGAATTACAAGATGCCTATAAATCTATTTTAGAAAGCTTTATTCATGCCGGCGCTATGTGTGAGGTTAAAGTAAATGTTGTAAATATACATAGTGAAAAAATTACCCAAGCCAATGTGAATCAACAATTGGAGGGTTTGCATGGTTTGCTGGTGGCACCCGGTTTTGGAAATCGTGGTATTGAAGGAAAAATTTTGGCGGTGCAATTTGCAAGAGAAAATAATTTACCATTTTTTGGAATTTGTTTAGGTATGCAAATGGCAGTAATTGAATTTGCAAGAAACATTTTGAATTTAAAATCAGCACACTCAGTTGAAATGGATCCTAATACTGAGCATCCTGTTATAGATATGATGGAAGATCAAAAAAGAATTACAATGAAGGGAGGTACCATGCGCTTAGGTGCTTACCCTTGTACTATTGCAAATGATACTTTGGCATATAAAATTTATGGTTCCCATCAAATTAGTGAAAGACACAGACATCGTTATGAATTCAACAATACATTTTTAAAATTATTCCAAGAAAAAGGAATGGTAACAAGTGGTTTGAATCCCCAATTAGGTCTTGTGGAAATTATTGAATTACCCCATCATCCATTTTTTATTGGTGTGCAATATCATCCTGAATTGAAAAGTACCGTTGAGCACCCAGCCCCATTATTTGTTCATTTTATTGGAGCTGCAAAAAATAGAGCTAAACAAAAAGTATAACAGTGTTTTGTTGTTATTTCTACTAACATTTGTTAGCTTTGCAACATGAATAATATTCGTATTCTTACTTCGACCAGTTTATTTGATGGTCATGATGCTTCTATTAATATAATGCGTAGGGTATTACAAGAAAAAGGAGCAGAAATTATTCATTTGGGTCATAATCGTTCAGCGCAAGAAATTGTGGCAGCAGCAATTGAGGAAGATGTTCAAGGCATTGCCATTACATCTTATCAAGGGGGACACATTGAATTTTTTACCTACGTTAGAAATTTATTAAATGAAGCCGGCTATCAACATATTAAAATTGTGGGCGGTGGCGGAGGAACTATCTTGCCTAAGGAAGCAGCCTATTTAGAAAAAATGGGTATTTCTAAAATTTATTTACCTGAGGATGGTTTGAAGTTAGGGATTGATGGAATGATAGATGAAGTCATACAAATTTGTAATTATACATTAAAAGAAATTCCACCTAAGAAATTACCCAAATTATCGGTTTCCAAAAAAATAGATCCTCGTTTGATAAGTAGAGCTATTACTTTATTACAAAATAATGGTTCGAAAAAAAACTCAAAAAAATCTTCTAAAAAATTAAATAAAAATATACCCATTATTGGACTTACTGGCACAGGGGGTGCTGGTAAGTCTAGCGTTTGTGATAGGTTGGTGCAATATTTTTTAATGGCCAACCCTAATAAAACCATTGCCATTGTCTCTGTCGATCCAAGTAAAAGAAAAACAGGTGGCGCCTTATTAGGAGATAGAATTAGAATGAATGCCATTAATCATGCTAATGTATTTATGCGCTCTTTGGCCACTAGGTCAGATAAATACACGATAGCAAGTTCAATGGATGGAGTGATTTCAATTTTAATAGAAGCTGGTTATGATGCTATCCTAATAGAAACAGCAGGTGTGGGTCAGAATGATGCCACTATTGTAGATTATGTAAGTATACCTATATATGTGATGACACCCGAATTTGGTGCACCCACCCAATTGGAAAAAATTAATATGTTAGATTACGCAAAATTAATTGCGATTAATAAATTTGATAGGGCGGGTGGTTTAGATGCCTTAAGAGATGTGAGAAAACAATATCGTCGTTCACATCGTATTTGGACTGATGAAAAAAATACTATTCCAGTTTATGGTACCATTGCCTCTCATTTCAATGATCCAGGCATGCAAATAATTTATAATAGTTTAGTAGATATTGTTTTTACAACACATGCTATTAGATGGAATTTGCTTCCTTGGCAAATACATTACAATGATAATTTTGTAACAGCGCCTATTATACCCCACCATAGATCAAATTATTTATCAGAAATAGTTACTACTATACGAAAAAATAATCAATGGGTAGAAGTACAAAAAAACGCGTCTTCCAAGTGGTATTGTTTTCAAGAAGTTTTAAACGAGCCCACCTTAAAAAACGACAAGAAAATTTTAAAAGCCAATCAACTAGTTGAACAAAGTATTGATAAAGAGGTAAAGCAAATGATTCTGGAATGGCCTAACAAAAGAAAAGCTTATCAACAAGATTTTATAGAAATTGATAATAAAGGAAAAAAGAATAAACATCCCATTCAATTTGAGACGCTATCGGGTACTTCTATTCAAAAAATTCAGTTGCCTAAGTTTAAAGACTGGGGTGATATAGTAGAATGGCATTTAAAAGAAAATGCACCTGGATATTTTCCATTTACCGCTGGTGTTTTTAAGTGGAAGCAAACCAAGGAAGATCCTACAAGGATGTTTGCTGGAGAGGGTTGTCCTGAAAGGACCAATGCAAGATTTCATTTTTTAAGTAAGGGTCAAAGTGCTGTTCGCTTATCTACAGCCTTTGATAGTGTAACATTGTATGGGCATGATCCTGAAAAAAGATTAGATGTGTATGGAAAAATTGGTAATGCAGGTGTAAATGTTGCATGTATTGATGATGCAAAAAAATTATATAGTGGTATAGACTTAAATAGTCCTAGTACTTCGGTAAGTATGACTATTAATGGTCCGGCACCCATACTCATGGCTCAATTTTTTAATACTGCAATTGACCAGGCATGTGAAAAATATATTACGGCCCATCAATTATGGCCTTCTGTACATAAAAAAATGAAATTAATATTTAAGGGAGTAAAAGTTCCCACTTATTATTCTGTAAATAAATCTTCTAATTTCAAAGAAGAACATAATGGACTAGGTTTGCAATTATTGGGAGTTTCTGGAGACCAGGTCTTAGATGCTGAAGTATATCAAAAAATTAAACAAGAGGTTCTTGCAAACGTAAGAGGTACTTTACAAGCCGATATATTAAAAGAAGATCAAGCACAAAATACTTGTATTTTTTCAACTGAGTTTGCACTTAGACTTATGGGAGATGTGCAAACTTATTTTGCTGAAAATAAAATCAAACATTTTTATAGCATTTCAATTTCGGGTTATCATATGGCGGAAGCTGGTGCCAATCCTATTACACAATTAGCATTTACATTAGCTAATGGTTTTACTTATGTTGAGTATTTTTTGAATAGAGGAATTGCTATTGATGATTTTACTTCCAATCTAAGCTTTTTCTTTAGTAATGGAATGGACCCTGAGTACGCGGTTATAGGAAGAGTGGCTAGAAGAATTTGGGCCAATGCTATGAAATATAAATACCATGCCAATGAACGTTCACAAAAATTGAAATACCATATTCAAACCAGTGGTAGAAGTTTACATGCACAGGAAATAGATTTTAATGATATTAGAACTACACTTCAAGCCTTGTATGCAATTTATGATCAATGTAATAGTTTACACACCAATGCTTATGATGAGGCCATCACTACGCCTACAGAAGAAAGTGTTAGAAGAGCGTTGGCAATTCAATTAATCATTAACAAAGAATTAGGTACTACTAAGATTGAAAATTTTCAACAGGGTAGTTTTTTGATTACCGAGTTAACCGATTTAGTAGAAGAAGCCGTTATGCTAGAATTTGAAAGAATAAGTAATAGAGGGGGTGTTTTAGGAGCCATGGAGAGAATGTATCAACGTACCAAAATTCAAGAAGAAAGTATGTTGTATGAAACTAAAAAACATGAGGGAGCTTTGCCTATCATTGGAGTTAATAGTTTTGTGCATCCTCATAAAAAAAATAATGCCGACACTCAAGCTATTTTTAGATCCTCTTCCACTGAGCAAAATAGACAAATTGAAAACCTTGCTTCATTCAAAAAAAGAAATCAAAAGATGAGCATTACTTATTTAAAGAAGCTCCAAAAAGCAGCTCTTGAGAATGAAAATATATTTTCAATTTTAATGGAAGCTGTTAAATATTGCAGTTTAGGGGATATTTCTAATGCTCTTTATCAAGTAGGTGGTAAATACAGCAGAAATTTGTAAAAAAACGATACCTTTGGCATCGTTAATTACGATTAAATACTGAGTATGAATACTGATAAAAATACAGTCATAGGTTTTGTATTATTGGCAGTTTTATTTTTTGTTTATTTCTGGTATACCAATAAGCAACAAACTGAAATAGCAGCATATAAAAAACATTTTGATGATTCTGTAGCTATGATTAAGGCTACTGCTGAAAAAGCGGTGGCTCTTCAAAAAGCTGAAAAGTTAGATTCCACAAGCGGCACTACTCTCAAAAACATAGATACCTTAAAAGAAGAATTTACTTATTTAGAAAATGATCTTGTAAAAGTAAAATTTAGTAATAGAGGTGGCCAGGTTGCTGAAGTGACACTAAAAAAATATACCAATTTTAAAAAGGAATTAGTAAAACTTGGCGATAGTAGCTCTTTGAATTACCCAATTAATATAGGTGATAATAAAGTGCTTCAAATGAATCAAATTATATTTCCTACAAAAACAATTACAACGGCAGAAAATGGGACTCAAAAAATTGAATTTGTATATGCTACTGCAGCTGGAAAAATCATACGTCATCAATTTACATTAGCAGCCAACCAATATAATATCGATTGGAATATTCAATTGGAAGGAGCCAATGAATTATTAACCAATAATCAATTAAACCTTACTTGGGATGTACATTCTTTTCAACAAGAGCGAAGTCCTATATATGAGCGTCAAATGTCTAATATATGTTTTTCTGAAGGAGGTAATTTTGATTATATATCAAGTAAAACAACTAAAGCTTTTGAAAAACCAATACAATGGGTAGGATTGGTACAGCAATTTTTTTCTACCACTTTAATTGCTAAAGAAGGGTTTGCCACTGGAAATTTAAATTGGCAAAGAAAAACCGACAGCAGTCATAATTTAGCTGCTCTTCAAACACAAGTTCAAACTAAAGTAGCAGGACCTAATGTGAGTGTTCCATTATCTCTTTATTATGGTCCCAATGATTTCAAAATTCTCAAGGCGCAAGCCCCTGAGATGGAAAAAATTGTAAACTTAGGTAGAGACTTATATTCTTTTGTTAGACCCATTAACAAATATATTCTTATGCCTGTATTCGATTTCTTTGCAGGTTTTATTAAAAATTTTGGCTGGGTTATTTTCTTATTAACCATTTTTATTAGGGTAGTCACTTCTCCACTTACTTACTCTAGCTATCTAAGTAGTGCAAAAATGAAAGTATTGAAGCCTGAATTAGACGAAATCAAGAAAAAGTTAGGAGATGATCAGCAAGGTTTTGCCATGGAACAAATGAAATTATTTAGAGAAGCAGGTGTGAATCCTCTTGGTGGATGTATTCCAGCATTATTGCAAATTCCTATCTTCTTTGCATTATATAGCTTCTTTAATTCAAATATTACTTTAAGAGGACAGTCATTTTTGTGGAGTCATGATTTATCTAGCTATGACTCAATTGCTACACTTCCTTTTTCAATACCTACTTTTGGAAACCATATTAGTTTATTTACACTAACTGCAGTGTTGACAAGTTTGTTAATGTCAGTGTATAATATGGCCATGACTCCCACCCAGGATAATCCTGCGTTAAAGTATATGCCATATATTTTCCCTTTTATTCTCTTATTCATCTTTAACGGATTACCTTCTGCCTTGACTTGGTATTATACTGTATCCAATATTATTACCTTACTAATGCAACTAGTTATTCAGAAATTTATAATCAATCACGATAAAATCTTAGCTGCCATAGAAGTGAAGCGTAAAACGCCAAAGAAGAAAAGTAATTGGCAAATGAAATATGAGCAAATGGTGGAATCGCAGAAAAAAATTCAAGCTTTAAAAGACAAGACTAAAAAATAAATAAAATCCCCCTATATCCTGAGCTTAAGAATTACCCCCCTAATTATAAGCCTCTTACTTTTTACGGCTGCATTGCCTGCTCAAACCAAGCAAGTGGGAGAGTGTGCACTTCAATTTCAAATTAGTCAAGAACAAAAAAATGGGATACGTGCTCTATTGGGTACCAAAGAGGTATTTGTAAAGGGGAATCAATGTAAGACAATATTAACTACTGCTCCCTTTGTGCAATCCTTTATTTTTAATAAACAATCGGACAAAGCCTTTATATTAAAAGATATTGGTAAAAGTCATTTTTTGCAATCTATTTCTTATCCCATCAATTCCCCTTCAACTATTTTATTCTCTGGACCATTGGATTTGGACTCATCTTATACTAGGTTGGGTTATCATTGTAAATTATGGCAAATAACTATGAATGATAGTACCCAGTATACTATAGAATTTACTAATGAATTAAGTTTAACTGTAAACGAATTTGAATGGATTTTTAAAGACATACCTGGTTTGGTATTAGCCTATACTATAAGAAAAAAAAATGGAGAAGTGTTTCAATATGAAGCTAGCAAAATTGATTTAAGTCCTTTGTCTTCAGGTATATTTTTAATCAATAAAGATTTGTATCAATCAATTGAGATAGAATAGAATTAAGATGAATGGGGTAAAAAGTATAGAGCAACTATGGTTGGCTATGTTTGACTATGGTTGAACCGCTGAAGGCGTTTTGAATTTTGACAAAACTAATTTGTAACGATAAGGAATAACATAAGTAATATTACCCTTGTTGTATTTAAGGTAATTATTATTAATGGCAGAGCCGTTCATATCAAATGAAGCTACTCCTTTAAATTCTAAACTAGATTTTAAAGTATAAAAGGTAGCAGTCTTATGCGTTAGATTTCCAATGTTTTTTAAACTATATTTTTCAGCCATTTTCTTTGATTCAAAACTACCATTTACAATAGTAGATGCATAGCTTTGTATAGTCATGAATAAAAAAGCACTTAAACAAATGCTTATTAATATGTTTTTTATAGTACGCATGATTATAACGAAGGTAAGAATTTTAGAATTTTATGCCCAAAAATATTTTTAACTAAAAAATAGGGCTATGTGAAGAATAAATTATTGATTATTAATAGGTTCATTGTATATTTAAATAAAGTAAAGATATGGAATAATTAATTTTTAAATTATTGAAAATCAATACTTTATATCTAACCCTAAATATAATAAGCCATGTTTGATCACCATCATGACGAGGAAGGAGGGGACATTCGTGAATTGATGAAGCGCTACCAGAACCTTAAATTAGGTAGAACCAATTCTTATATAGAGGAAGATGATTTTGAAAGAATTATTGAACATTTAGATGAAAAGGATGAAATAGCGGAAGCCATAGAAGCAGCCAATATTGCCCTTGATCAATATCCATCATCTGCTTTGCTTATGATTAAGAAAGCCGATTTATTACTTGCCACAAGAAAATATAAAGAAGCATTACATTTATTAGACACTGCTGCCTTATATGATCATAAGGATATGAATTTATTCATATTAAAAACAGATGCCTATTTAGCACTTGACCAACCAGAAAAAGCCATTGTATTGTTGCAGGAAGCTTTGCATTTGTTTGAGGGGGCGGAAAGAACAGAAGTATTATTTGAATTGGCCGATGTCTATGACGATCACGAAGCATTTGATAAAGTATTTGATTGCTTGAAATTAATTTTAGAAGAAGATCCTACAAATGAAGAAGCGTTATATAAGATTTGTTTTTGGACCGACTTCACTGGTAGAAATGAAGAAAGTATAAAATTGCATCAACGTATCATTGATGAACAACCCTATAACGCTTTAGCTTGGTTTAATTTAGCGGCAGCCTATCAGGGGATTAAATTGCACGAGAAGGCCATTGACGCTTATCAATATGCAATTGTCATTGATGAAAAATTTGACTACGCTTATCGTAACATGGGTGATGCGTATTTACGCATTCGTAAATATAGAGAAGCCATTGAAGCATTGGAAAAAGTATTAGAATTATCAAGACCAGAAGATGTAATTTATGAAGCTATTGGTCATTGTTATCACAGAATGAAAAACTTTGCACAAGCAAGATTTCACTATAAAAAAGCAGCTCATTTGAATCCGGACGATAGTAGATTATACCAAAAAATTGCTGGTACCTATATGCAAGAAGAGCAATGGGAATTAGCTATTAAACAATTAGAGCATGCTTTAAGAATACATAAACATATTCATGAGTACTATATTTTAATGGGGGAGTGTTATTTACGGTTATTTCAATTTAAAGAAGCTGCTCAATTTTTTGGAACAGTTGTAAAAAATAAACCCAAGCAAATTATTGGTTGGGAATATTTAATAAAATGTTTAGTAGCCAATGAACAGTTAGATACCGCTTTAGAACAAACTGAACTTGCTTATATTTCAACTCAAGGCAAAGTCATTTTCATTTTTTACAGAAGTGCAATATTATTTATGATGGGTAAGTCGGCAGAAGGTTTATTACAATTAGAAATGGCATTATCAAAGTCATCTAAGCAATTAAAAAAATTCACCAAATTTTATCCAGAAATAGTACATCAGCCTAAAGTAGCTGAATTAATTGCACAATTCAAGAAGGGAAAAAAATCTTAATTTTTTTCAAGTACTTTTGTGCTTGTTGTAAAATGAAAAAATAGAATCATGAATTTTAACCTCACTCAAATACCTGAAAGAGAGCAAAAGCCCAGAAAAAATGGACTCACCATGGTGATGGACAAAGGTTTGAGTTTTGGAGAAGCAGAAAATTTTATTAGTGTAGCTGGTATACATACAGACATGATAAAATTAGGTTTTGGTACCTCTTTTGTAACGCCTAATTTGAGAAAAAAAATTGAACTCTACCAAGCCGCAGGGTTACCCGTATATTTTGGGGGAACATTATTTGAGGCTTTTGTAATAAGAAATCAGTTCGATGACTATATCTCAATGTGTAAAGATTATAAAATTGATTTAATAGAAGTAAGTGATGGCTCCATTACGATTCCTCATGCAGAAAAATGCGGATACATTGAAAAAATTTCAAAAATGGCAACCGTATTAAGTGAGGTAGGGAGTAAAGATGCAACACATATCATTCCGCCTTATCAATGGATTGAACTAATGAGTGCCGAGTTAAAAGCGGGTGCCACTTATGTTATTGCTGAAGCAAGGGAAGCGGGTAATGTAGGTATTTACCGAGGTAGTGGGGAAGTTCGTGAAGGCTTGGTGCAAGAAATTCTAACTAAAATTCCAGCTGAAAAAATTTTATGGGAAGCCCCACAAAAAGCACAACAATTGTATTTTTTAGAATTGGTAGGTTGTAATGTAAATCTCGGAAATATAGCACCTTCTGAAGTAATTGCATTAGAATCGATGCGCATTGGATTAAGAGGCGATACATTTGATTTATACTTAAATAAATAATATTGCGCAAGTTTGGACTCATAGGATATCCCTTATCACATTCTTTTTCTCAGAAATTTTTTAATCAAAAGTTTCAAAAAGAAAATATTGTTGATACGAGTTATGAAAATTTTCCAATTCCTTCTATAAGCAACTTTCATTCTTTATGGCTGGAGCATCCAACTTTAGAAGGATTAAATGTTACAATTCCCTATAAAAAAGAGGTCATCCCTTTTCTACAACACTCAAGTGCGGTGGTTGAAGCAATAAAAGCTTGTAATTGTATACATAAATTTAATAATGAATTATATGGTTACAATACCGATGTCGTAGGATTTGAAAATTCTCTAATGCCTTTTTTACAACCACACCACACTCAAGCACTTATTCTTGGCACTGGTGGAGCGGCAGCAGCAGTAAAGTGGGTTTTAGAAAAATTAGGTATCAGTTATCAATTTGTTTCTAGAACTACCAATACTACTATCAATGAAACAAATGATGCATCCCATTTTACAACTTTAGAATACGATCAATTAACCTATTCACTTTTGCAGGAACATACACTTATTATAAATACAAGTCCCTTGGGTATGTATCCAACAATTGATCAAGCGCCACCCATTCCTTATGAGGCCATTACACCTAAGCATCATTTGTATGATTTAGTATATAATCCTTTAGAAACTTTATTTATGAAAAAAGGATTAGAGAAGGGAGCTACAGTTCAAAATGGTTTGGAAATGCTTCACATTCAAGCTGAAGAATCTTGGATTATATGGAATTCAAAAAGGTAAAAAGTTGTGTGACTGCTTTTTGTCTGTGACTATAACTATTTTTTTCATCCATACTCATTTGCGCAAAACTTTTTTGAGCGCCTTCAGGAATAAAAATTGGATCATAACCAAATCCCTCTTCTCCTTGCATGGTCATGGCTATATGACCTTTGCAAATACCTTCGAAATAAAAAATCTCATTATTCCATATTAAACAAATGACAGTTCTAAATTGTGCTTTTCTGTTGGTTTGCCCTTTTAATTTTTCTAAAACTTTATCAATATTGGCTTGAAAATTTCTTTCTTCTCCCGCATACCTCGCGCTTTTCACACCTGGTTCACCTTGTAATGCTTCTATTTCAAGTCCTGTATCTTCACTAAAACAATTTTGGCTACTCAAATGAGCAATAGTAATTGCCTTTTCATATGCATTTTCCTTTAAACTTGGATGAGGTTCTGGTATATCTATATCAATACCAGCTGCTTTCAAAGTGATGATATTAAAATCAATACTCACTAATGACTGAATCTCTTTTATTTTATGTTCGTTATTGGTAGCAAAAATTAAAGTGTGCATAGATGCCAATTATAATTGAAATATTTGTTTCAATATTGCCCACAATTTTGCTTTTTCTTTTTTAGCCTCTACTCCAGTTCCTTGCATTGAGGATAAAGCGGCACTAAATAGTAAGTGTGTTTCACCTAAGTTAATTAGTGAATATAAAGTAGATGGTAATTTAATTTTTAATGCTTTTGCTTCTATATCAAAAGCAAGAACCAATGTTGAAGGAAGTATTGTGAGCATTTCATGCAAACTAGTTTTCTGTTGTCCTATATTAATAAGAGCAACATCGGCAATAGTAAGTCGGCATGCATTCAAGATAGTAGTAAGTAAAATAAAATCTGTTTCATTTAAATACACGGAAGCTGGATCGTTAACAATGACCATTATTTTTTTATGATGATCACCTAAATATTTTAAAGTAGTAGTAGGCTCATTGGTATTTGTGTCATTTGGAAGAATTGAACTTCTATTTTCCTCCGTTTTTTTAGGCTTTATTTCATTTTCAACAACTACCAAACTATCTTTGTATAGTGAAACAATGACATTAGGAGGTAGTATGTTTTGAGCTGCTTTCATTTTGTTGGAAAATTAA
The DNA here is from genome assembly GCA_964637225.1 of uncultured Sediminibacterium sp. GTDB lineage: Bacteria > Bacteroidota > Bacteroidia > Chitinophagales > Chitinophagaceae > Sediminibacterium. The sequence continues at coordinate 3,830 of CAZWTV010000024.1, read as the reverse complement.
CCCAAAAGGGGCAAATTGAAAAATAACAGTTGTAAGTTTTCTAGTTTTATTGTTTCTTTGCAATTCGAATTCATCATTCACAATTATCAAAAATGTCGCACCCTATCATTCCTATTACTAAATCAACTCATCCACGTTTACCGAATTTCAAATTTGAGACACTTCAATTTGGGAAACATTTTACCGATCATATGTTAATGGCAGATTATGAAAACGGGGAATGGAAAAATGTAGTTATAAAACCTTATGCTCCTTTTGAAGTGGATCCGGCTTCAGCCATGTTGCACTATGGACAAACCATTTTTGAAGGTATTAAAGCTTATAAGAACGATAAAGATGAAGTGGTCATTTTTAGACCCGATCAAAATTTTATTCGTTTCAATGTCTCAGCAGCAAGAATGCAAATGCCACAAGTTCCTGAATGGATATTTTTAGAAGGAATGAAAAAATTGATAAACCTTGATAGAGGATGGATTCCAAGTTTACCCGAACACTCTTTATATATTAGGCCTTTTATTATAGCAACAGATCCCTTCTTAGGTGTTCGTCCATCTGCCACCTATAAATTCATGATAATTTTAGGTCCATCTGGTCCTTATTTTTCCACTCCTATGAAAATAATTATTGAAGATACCTATACACGTGCCACTCCAGGGGGTGTTGGTTTTGCAAAGAATGGGGGTAATTATGGTGGAAGTTTATATCCAGTGCATTTGGCACAACAAAATGGATTTGATCAGGTATTATGGACAGATGCTATTGAACATAAATACGTGGAAGAAGTAGGAATGATGAATGTTATGTTTGTAATAGATGGAAAAGTGATTACCCCAAGTTTGGAAAGAGGAACTGTTTTAAAAGGAGTAACAAGAGATAGTGCTATTACTTTATTAAGAGATATGGGTTATGTAGTAGAGGAAAGAAATTTATCCATTGATGAAATTGTGAATGCGCATAAAAAAGGTTTGTTTCAAGAAGTGTTTGGTGTAGGCACAGCCGCTGTAGTATCTTATATAAGTAAGTTAACTTATAAAGACTATAATATGAATTTTGATCTGGACCAGTTAAAGGTGGCTCCTGCTTTAAAGCAACATTTAAATGATATTAGAGTGGGTATTCTTCCTGACAAACATCATTGGCTAGTGAAAGTTCCTACAGAATAGTTAAATAACTGAAAATCAGTTCATTTTAATCTAATTGCTTGTGGTTTCACACATAAAATTAGACTTTGAGTGTATTTTTTAAAAATTAGCTTGTAAACATTTTGGTAATTGGGCTGTAGCCATTACCTTTGCCCTCCAAATTTTTTATAAACAGAAAGCGAAAAAAACAGCATAATAAATGCCTACTATTCAACAATTAGTGAGAAAAGGCCGTGAAATTATCAGGGCTAAAAGTAAATCAAGAGCATTGGACGCTTGTCCTCAACGTCGTGGTGTTTGTACAAGAGTGTATACTACTACACCTAAAAAACCAAACTCTGCTTTACGTAAAGTGGCTAAAGTGCGTCTAACTAATAAGATTGAAGTTATCGCTTACATACCAGGAGAAGGGCATAATTTACAAGAACACAGTATTGTTTTAATTCGTGGTGGTCGTGTGAAGGATTTACCAGGTGTGCGTTATCATATTGTACGTGGTAGTCTTGATACTGCTGGAGTAAAAGATCGTAAGCAATCTCGTAGTAAATACGGAACTAAAAAAGAAAAAGCGAAGAAATAATTAAAAGTAATAATTAAATAAGTAATCCCTAACTCATATTCCTCATGCGTAAAGCACAACCTAAAAAAATTCCTCTAGCACCAGATCCTCGTTTCAACGATGTGCATGTAACTCGTTTTATCAACAACGTTATGTTAGATGGTAAAAAGACAACAGCCTATAAAATATTTTATGATGCATTGGAAAAAGTAAATAAGTTCACTGGTGAAGATGGATATGAAATGTGGAAAAAAGCCATTGCAAATATTACACCTTCTGTAGAAGTGCGTAGCCGTAGAATTGGTGGTGCAACTTTTCAAATTCCTGCTGAAGTGCGTGCAGATAGAAAAATCTCTTTAAGTATGAAGTGGTTGGTTCGTTACAGCCGTGAAAGAAATGGAAAAACAATGGCCGACAAATTAGCGAATGAAATTATTGCAGCTACTAAGGGCGAAGGTGGAGCTTTCAAGAAAAAAGAAGATACACACCGTATGGCAGAGGCGAATAAAGCTTTCTCACACTTTAAAATGTAAAATTCAATTAAAATTGGCTTTTAGCCTTTTCAATAGACTGAACCTCTCTAAGAAATTAGGGAGGTTTTTTGTTGGAAAAAAAAATCCTGAATCAGTCTTTCAATTACTAATATCGTTAACTTTGCGCCTCAGAAAATAGGACCATTTAAAATAAAAAAATAACCATTTTATGGCTGACTTGAAACTACAAAGAAATTTTGGAATTGCTGCGCACATTGATGCGGGTAAAACAACTACCACAGAACGTATCTTACGTTACACAGGTATGATCCACAAAATAGGAGAGGTACACGATGGTGCCGCCACCACGGATTGGATGGAGCAAGAGAAAGAAAGAGGTATTACCATTACTTCTGCTGCGGTAAGTTGTCAATGGCAATTTCCTACAACTTTAGGAAAAAAAGATGAAAGAACTAAAGCCTATTATTTTAATATCATCGATACTCCAGGTCACGTGGATTTTACTGTTGAGGTAGAAAGATCTATGCGTGTATTAGATGGATTGATTGCACTTTTTTCTGCGGTAGATGGTGTAGAGCCTCAATCAGAAACAGTATGGCGTCAAGCGAATCGCTATAAAGTTCCACGTATTGGTTTTGTGAATAAAATGGACCGAGCTGGAGCTGACTTTTTAATGGTAGTAAACCAAGTAAAAGAAATGTTAGGGGCAAAAGCGGTTCCATTACAATTACCTATAGGTGCTGAAGATAACTTTACAGGAGTGGTAGATTTAATAAGAATGAAAGCAATCATTTGGGACGATGCCACAGAAGGAATGACTTATGTAGAACATCCTATTCCAGATGATATGAAAGAAGATGTAGATTATTGGAGAGCTCAATTAATTGAAGCGGTTGCAGAATATGACGATAAATTAATGGAAAAGTTTTTTGAGAATCCAGATTCTATTTCTGAAGAGGAAGTGCATGAAGCTATTCGCAAGGCTTGTATCGATTTAAGTATCGTACCAATGATGTGTGGATCTTCTTTCAAAAACAAAGGAGTTCAAACAGCATTAGATGCTGTTTGTCGTTATTTACCCTCACCAGTAGATGTTGATGATACAGAAGGTACTAATCCTGATACTGGAGAAAAAATCACACGTAAGCCTAATGCCAAAGAACCATTTGCTGCATTAGCTTTTAAAATTATGACCGATCCTTTTGTGGGAAGGTTAGCGTTCTTTAGATGTTACTCTGGACACTTAGATGCAGGTTCTTATGTAAAAAATATGCGTAGTGGAAAGAACGAACGTATTTCACGTATTATGAAAATGTTTGCTAATAAACAAAATCCTATCGACTTCATTGAAGCGGGTGATATTGCAGCAGCGGTTGGATTTAAAGAAATTAAAACAGGAGATACTCTATGTGATGAGAATCATCCAATTGTTTTAGAGAATATGTTTATTCCAGAGCCCGTTATCTCAGTAGCAGTAGAACCTAAGACTCAAGCAGACGTTGATAAAATGGGTATGGCTATTGCTAAATTAGTAGAAGAAGATCCTACACTACGTGTGAAAACAGATGAAGATACAGGTCAAACAATATTATCTGGAATGGGTGAATTACACTTAGAGATTATTGTAGATCGTAT
>CAZWTV010000023.1:0-21861 GCA_964637225.1 uncultured Sediminibacterium sp. | reverse complement strand
CTCAAATATGGCATCGACATTGTCAGAAGGATCCATTATCAAAGGATGTTGGCATGGATTTGAATGGAATCCAACAAAAGCAAATGGTAAAACTGTGTTAATAGCACACGGATATGCAAGTTATTTTTACAAGTTTGAACAGTACATACAACCTTTATTAAAACTTGGATACAGGGTTATGGGATTTGATGCTCCCGGACATGGATTGAGTGAGGGTAAACACATAAATATTGTTATATATAAACATGCCATCGAACATATTATGAATCAATTCGGCCCTATTGATCATTTTATAGGCCATTCTTTAGGGGGCATTACCTTGTCTTTAATTGCAGAAACCATTGAAAATCCCAACCAACACAAATTTGTTCTCATTGCACCAGCTACAAAAACCAGCAGCACTTTTGAAAGGTATTTTAATATGATGCATTTTAGCCCCTCCATTAGAGAAGCATTTTTAGAGGAATTGAAGCAACGTACGAATTTGCCCATAACTTATTTTGAAGCTGATAGAGCCATTCAAAACTATGGCGGTGAGCTCTTATGGGTTCACGACACAGAAGATTTAATATGCCCCTTTAAAGATTTAACTGATTTTCAAAAAAAAGCACCAAAAAATATAAAGTTCTTGATAACCAATGGTTTAGGACACAATAAACTCTATAAAACCCCTGAAATTATTGATAAAATTATGGCCTTTCTTAGCCCAATTTCATAGCTAATTTTTATTTTTTAGGTGAATGCTCTAATATTGCAACGCGAGAAAAGTAATTAATTGATATTCAATTTCTAAAATACCCGTAGGAGCGGTAACCACTATGTCAAAGAACTTATTAATTGTGGAGTCGCCTGCAAAGGCCAAAACGATAGAGAAGATTTTAGGGGATGATTTTGAAGTGAGGAGCTGTTATGGTCATATACGTGACCTTGAAAAGGTAGATATGGGCATAGATTTAAAAAACAAATTTGCCCCAAGATATACGGTTCCCAGTGAAAAAGAAAAAGTAGTAAAAGAATTAAGATCATTGTCCAAGAAAGCAAAAGAAGTATGGTTAGCATCGGATGAGGATCGTGAAGGAGAGAGTATAAGTTGGCATTTAGCTGAAGTACTTGGCTTAGATCCTAAAAAAACAAAACGCATAGTTTTTCATGAAATCACCGCACCTGCAATAAAAAAGGCTGTAGCACATCCGCGTTTAATAAACATGGATTTAGTAGATGCTCAACAAGCCAGAAGAATTTTAGATCGTATTGTTGGTTTTGAATTAAGTCCCGTGCTTTGGAGAAAAATTGGAATGCAAAGAAGCTTGAGTGCTGGACGTGTACAAAGTGTTGCAGTAAGATTAATTGCTGAAAGAGAAAGAGAAATTAACCAATTTGTACCTGAAAGTATCTTTAAAATTTCAGCTTTATTTTCCGCTTTAGATATCAATAAAAAGAAAGTAAAATTTAAAGCAGAAGGCGCTCAAAAATTAAGCACTGCTGATACTGCCGAGAAATTTTTAAAGGATTCAAAAAGTGCTCAGTATACTATAAAAGAGGTTACTATAAAAGATGGCAAACGCACGCCATCAGCCCCTTTTACTACTTCTACCCTTCAACAAGAAGCTTCTAGAAAACTTGGCTATAGTGTAAGTAAAACTATGTTGCTTGCTCAAAAATTATACGAAAGTGGTAAAATCACTTATATGCGAACCGATAGTATTAGCCTAAGTGAAACTGCAGTAGATGCCATAAAAGATGAAATTCATGCCAGCTTTGGTGAAAAATATTATCAACCTCGCAAGTATAAAAATAAAAATGAATCTGCACAGGAAGCTCATGAGGCAATTCGACCTACTTACATGAATGAAAGTAAAGTGGCCGATGCAGATTTAAATAGATTATACGAACTCATCTGGAAAAGAACTATAGCTTCTCAAATGAGCGATGCTCAATTTGAAAAAACAACTGCCAAAATTGAAATTTCTACCAATAAAGAATTATTAACGGCCAGTGGAGAAGTGATGAAATTTGATGGATTTCTAAAAGTATATTTAGAAAGTAATGATGAAGAGGAAGAAGACAATAATGAAGAAGGAGAGAGTATATTACCTCCTTTAGCAAAAGGACAGGTATTAGACTTTATAGAAATGACAGCCTTGGAGCGTTTCAGTAGACCCAGTTCAAGATATACTGAAGCCTCACTTGTGAAAAAATTAGAAGAATTAGGCATTGGAAGACCATCCACTTACGCCCCTACTATCTCCACTATTATGAAACGGAATTATGTTGAGAAAAAAGAGAAAGAAGGCGTCAAAAGAATCTACCAAATTCTTACACTCAACAAAAAAGACGAAATAAAAAAAGATACTGCTTCTGAAATAACAGGAGCCGAAAAAAATAAATTATCTCCCACCGATTTAGGCTTGGTGGTGACCGATTTTTTAAAACTACATTTCTCTAAGGTAATGGACTTTAATTTTACTGCAAAAATTGAAGGGGAATTTGATGAAATTGCAGCAGGTAAATTGTTGTGGAGTGATATGATTGACGCTTTCTATAAGCCATTTCATGTAACCATTGAACATACTTTAGAAACAGCAGAAAGAGCCAAAGGAGAAAGAGAATTAGGTTTTGATCCTCTCTCAGGTAAAAAAGTAATTGCTAGAATGGGTAGATATGGACCCATGGTTCAAATTGGACATCAAGATGACGAAGAAAAACCAAAATTTGCAAAATTAAAAGCCTCCCAAAGTATTGAGACCATCAATTTTGAAGAAGCGATGGAACTTTTTAAATTACCTCGCACTTTAGGCCAATTTGAAAATGAAGATGTCACAATAAATATTGGTCGATTTGGCCCCTATGCTGCACATAACAAAAAGTTCTATTCCTTGAACAAGGAAATGGATCCCTATACGGTAAATTTGGAAGAGATCACACCCATGATTGTAGAAAAAAGAAAAGCCAAAGACGAAAGAACCATTAAAGTTTTTGAAAAAGAAAAAATTCAATTATTAAGAGGCCCCTATGGTCCTTATATAAAACAAGGATTACGTAACTATAAATTAAGTAAGGAACAACAAGAAAAAGTAGAAACCTTAACCATTGAGGAAATTAATGCTACTATAGCAGAATTAAAAGCCAACCCTCCGCGTAAAACTGCAAGAAAGAAAAAGGCATCTTAAGCTAAGATGGGTTTACTCATTAATTTAAGATATTGAATATGTGCTTTAATGGCACTGAGTACAGTGGGATACTCATTGTACTTTAATTTGAATTCATCACAGGTTTTCTTTACTATGGCAGAGATAGCCGGATAATGAACATGAGATATTTTCGGAAACAAATGATGTTCTATTTGAAAATTTAGTCCGCCCACTAACCAACTTACTATTTTACTCTTGGTGGCAAAATTGGCAGTGGTTTGAATTTGATGTACCGCAAATTCATCTGGCATTTTGTTTTCAGGTTGCTGGGCTATCGGAAATTCAGTATTTGTAACGGTATGTGCCAATTGAAATACAATACTTAAAACAAAACCTGCAACAAAAGTGACCACTAAAAATCCCAACAACCAACTTGCCCAACCTAAAAAGAAAATGGGCAAAACCACAAAAATAATGGCATGATATAATTTTACTAGCCAAAATTCAAAATGTTCGGCAAAGCTCATATTGTTAAGGTCTACTGATCCAATTTTTTTTGAAAAATATTTTTTATAGTCAGCAAAGAAAATCCAGAATATATACAATAACATATAAAGGACCCAAAAATAAATATGTTGAAAGCGATGTAATAAATAATGTTTTTGTGTAGGGGCCATTCTCATTAAAAAACCCACTTCAATATCATCATCTACCCCATCTATATTCGTATAGGTATGATGAATCGTTACATGTTTCATAGCCCACATGTAACGACTTGCCCCCATTACACTGCTAGTAGAAGAAGCTAATTTATTGACCCAAGCATATTTACTAAAACTACCATGACTACCATCATGCATTACATTAAATCCAATGGCTGCAATGAGACCTCCAAAAAAAATGCATTCTGCAATAGCAAAACCCACAGAGGGAGTAAAAAAAATTAAATGAATATAACTACACACAAATAAACTCATTAAAATTATAGCCTTGAAAAATAATTTAAAATTCCCTGTGCTTATCATCGCATGATCTTCTAAATAAACATTTACTCTTCTTTTAAGTTCTGCATGTAACGAGTTTGTCATTACAGGAAATTTGGGGGTTACTTTAGATAAATTTGTCATGAATAGTTATGTTACATACAAAGAAAGGGTAATTTATCATATCACTCTGTTTTATATGCCTTTTTTTACCCGAACGTTTAATTATTCTAATTATTATATAAACAATAGCTAAATATATCCACATCAATGGGATAAGTAAAAATACTTTGTATCAATATTTTCAGTTGATTTGAATAATATTTATAATTCAAGTCAAGCTCCCATGCAAAAAGAAGCTGAAATTAGTGCTCTATTCAAGCTCATAGATGACCCTGATGAAGAGGTCTTTAATACCATTGCTAATAGACTTCTGAATTATGGAACTCCTATCATACCTGACTTGGAACATCTATGGGAAAATACGCTAGACGAAGCCACATTAGAGAGAATAGAAATAATGATCTATAAACTTCGTTTGCAGGACTTGAAAGAAGCTTTTATACAATGGAAAACAAAATCGGAGCCCTCATTATTAGAAGGGGCATTACTTGTGACAAAGTTTCAATATCCGGAGTTAGCCACAGATACACTACGTCATCAGATTGAAAAAATAAGGCGTAATATTTGGTTAGAACTCAATAACTATCTTACACCATTAGAACAAGCAAATGTTATAAGAAATATTTTATTTAATTATTACCAAATTAAAGGTGTAGAAGTTAACTATGAAAAACCTGAGGAATTTTTAATTGCTGCTCCATTACAATCCAAAAAAGGAAATGCATTTGCCAACACTATCTTATATGCCGAGCTCTGCCAACAACTAGAAATACAAGCACAATTTATAAACATACCAAAACAATGCATCATTGCCTTTTATGCTTCCGACTGGGATCCTAAAGAAATGATGACCCACCCACAGGAATTTATTCAATTTTATGTAGAAGGAACTACCGGTGGCGCCTTTTCTCAAAAAGATTTGGATCAATATATGATTCGAGCAAATATTGAACCCAAGAGCAGTTATTACAAGGCTTTGTCTAATGTAAAAATTATCAAAAAGCATTTACTAGAATTTGCCAAGTGTTTTAATAGTCCTACTTTAGAATACAAACAAAAAGACCTTAACGATTTAGCTAATTTATTAGACACCTGAGTAGCTCTAAATTGAACTAAGCTTTGTACTTTTGCAGTAAATCAATGCTATGATTCATTGGGATGATTTTACTAAAATTGATATAAGGTGTGGTACAATTATATCAGCTGAATTTTTTGAAAAAGCAAAAAAACCAGCTTATCAATTAAAAATAGACTTTGGAAGTCTTGGTATAAAAAAATCTTCTGCACAAATAACACATCACTATAGTGTTGAATCCTTATTAGGAAAACAAATTGTTGCAGTAGTCAATTTTCCACCCAAACAAATTGCGAATTTTATGAGTGAATGCCTGGTTTTAGGTGTTTATGATACTCAAAATGAAGTAGTGTTATTACACCCTTCACATTCTGTTCAAAATGGACAACCCATTGGTTAATGGAGACTAAATACACTCAACTATATCACAGCCCTATTGGTATAATTAAAATTATTGCCACTCAAACCTATATTGAAGAGTTAGTTTTTATTGAAGAAGACCCAGCAAACGAAATACAAGAAGCTAGCAGTTTTCCCGATATCATTCAACAATGCAAAGAGGAACTTATAGAATATTTCACTGGCAAAAGAAAAAGCTTCAACGTTCCCATTCATCAAGAAGGTACAGAATTTCAACAAAGGGTTTGGAAAGAATTGTATGAAGTCCCTTTTGGAAAAAATTTAAGTTATGGCGAATTAGCCAAAAAGATGGGTAATCATAATGCAGTTCGAGCAGTTGCTGCTGCTAATGGAAAAAATAAAATAGCCATAATTATACCTTGCCACAGAATTGTAGGGGCGGATAAATCTTTAGTAGGTTATGCTTGGGGTAAGGCTAGAAAAAAATGGCTGTTACAACACGAATTTAGATTAGCCCTTGGTGTACAAAGTTTATTTTAAAATTGCACCATCAAAACCAAAGGGAAGTAAATGCTTAGCCGTACTAACTATCATTACTTTTCCCGTTTTCCCAGCCATTATAATTTTAATGGCAGACTGAAATCTTGTCTCATAATCTAATAAAGACTGTCTACACATACCACATGGTGAAAGAGGTTCATGAGAGGGCTTCCCTTTAGGATCATAACTAATGGCGATTGCTGTAATCTTCTCGTTTGTAAATTGACTTCCAATACTATTTAAAAGAGTACGTTCAGCACAAATACCCACTGGAAAACTTGCACTCTCTTGATTGGAAGCTGTTATAATAGCATGAGAACTTAATCTAGCAGCCGCCCCTACATAAAAGTTGGAATAAGGAGCATAGGCTGTTTGCGTTGCTTTTTTTGCAGCTTCTAGAAGCTCTTGATCTTCCATGGACAATAGATTTGAATCGTCTAGCAAATGATATTCGAATTCAAATTTTTGATTCATGTATTTTATTTAATGAGATTAAATAATCGATTCCATCTAATTGATTTATTATAACTAAACCAAATTAATGCAGCTCTTCCTACAATATGAGTTTCAGGAACAAAACCCCAATATCTACTATCTTGACTTCGATGACGATTATCCCCCATCATCCAATAATAATCAAGTTGTATGGTATAAGATTGGGTTGGTTTTCCATTGATGTAAAATTGACCATTGATTTTTTCTAAAGTATTATGCTCATAATTGGTGATAAGTCTTCTATAAATTTCAATGGTAGTATCATTCAAAGATATGATATCTCCCTTTTTAGGAATTTGTAAGGGCCCAAAATTATCTACCGACCATGGTGCATGAGCTACATCATTAGGAAACGTATTACCTACTAAATTATCAACATAAAAACTCATTGCTTTTACTTGTGGAAGTTTTCGCAAATTGGCAGCTGCCCCCTCTGTCATGTTAATTACATAGGTATTGGGGCTACCTTCCATAATTTTAAAATCGGCATTGGCATCATTAATATTAATTCCAATAGAATCTTCTATAAAACTCTCAGCAATAGGGGTACCATTGGTTACTACTATATACTCTGTTTGAGCGAAAGGTGATACATAAGCAGGAGAATGATTCACCCATAATCTACTATCTTTTACTTGTATGATATCACCAGGTATACCTACGCATCTTTTTATATAGTTGTCAGTCTTATCCATTGGGTGCACTAGTATTGGATAATCTGCTTGTAGCTTTTCTCTGTTGTTATTATACTCTGGGGTTCTTAAAACATCATAATATGGAAACTTAGATCCAAATTCTGGCAAATTAATAATGGTATCACCAGCTGGAAAATTAAAAACCACTACATCATTTCTATTGATATTTCTAAATTTGGGTAATCTTTGATAGTCAAGTTGTATCCACTTAACATAGGAGGGTGTGGTGGGAGCTAATGGAAGTGTATTGTGCACAAATGGGAAAGAGAGGGGTGTTTGAGGAATTCGAGCACCATAAGTAAGCTTGTCTACAAATAAAAAATCGTTTACTAATAGTGTTTTTTCCATACTTTCTGTTGGAATCACATAAGCTTCAAATAAAAAAGTTCTAATTAAAGTGGCAGCGACAATCGCAAATACTCCTGCGTCAATCCATTCCCTTGAAGCTGGCTTATGATAATGCACTAAGGCTTGCTCTCCATACCATTTTTCTTTTTTAGAAAAACCTAAATAAGGTAAATAAATAAAAGGTAAAAAAACAGCAAGCGCATGTTCAATAATATTTACCCTCTTAAAATGCATCGTAAAAATGATAGTAATCCAAAGACTAATGAATTGCCCTACTATTGGTATGAATTGTAACCAAAACCAAATTTTTGAAATACTACATAGCTTAACAACCTCCCAAGTATTATATATAGGAATAATTGCTTTTGTTTTATCTACACCAGCTTTAATTAGCATACTATAAATACCAATATGCCAACCCATCCAAAAAATAATCAAAATGAATAAACCCATAAATAAGTAATTATGATATCAAAAGTATCTCTTTGTAAGAGATATTTATAAAAAGATGTAGAATTAACAAATATTTTAATTTGAAAGGTATAATCAATGGATGATTGAACAATTACTTGTGCTGATGCATCATTTCTTTGATTAGCTTAACTGTCCTAGTAACATCAGGTATAGCCAATGATGTTAAATTAGGAGCATAATGCATAGGAGCATCTGCACTGGTAATTCTTCTTATGGGAGCGTCTAAATAATCAAAGCCTTCTTTTTGAATTCGGTAACTTAGTTCTGATGAAACAGATGCAAATGGCCACTGTTCCTCCACTATAACTAATCTATTGGTTTTCTTAACACTTTCTAAAACCGTCATCCAATCTAAGGGACGAATAGTTCTTAGATCAATGACTTCAGCACTTATACCCTCTTTTTCTAATTCTGCAGCAGCACCTAAAGCGACTTTCATCATTTTGTTAAAGGACACTATTGTAATATCAGTTCCAATCTTTTTTACATCTGCTAAGCCTAGTGGTATATAATATTCTTCATCAGGAACATCAGATTTATCACCATACATGACTTCACTTTCTAAAAACATCACTGGATCTTCCTCATAACGTAAGGCTTGTTTTAGTAACCCTTTGGCATCATATCCATTGGAAATAGAGACAACTTTTATACCTGGTATATTGGCTAAAAAACTTTCAAATGCAGTCGAATGCTGGGCACCCAGTTGACCCGCACTACCATTGGGACCTCTCATAACAATGGGACAGCCAATTTGGCCTCCACTCATTGCCAACATTTTACTTGCGGTATTCAATATTTGATCCAAAGATAGCACAGCAAAATTCCATGTCATAAACTCAACAATAGGCCTTAATCCATTCTGTGCAGCTCCAACAGCCACTGCAGTAAAACCTAATTCAGAAATGGGGGTATCAATAACACGTTTAGGTCCAAATTCCGCCAACATACCCTGACTCACTTTATATGCTCCATTGTACTCCGCCACTTCCTCTCCCATTAACAATATTCTGTCATCTCTTCTCATCTCCTCGCTCATGGCTTCTCGGATGGCTTCTCTTAAGGCTATTGATCGCATGAAAAACTGTTTAAATTGAGTTGCAAAAATAGAGATTTATAAAGGAAAAAAGTAATTCTAAGGCATAAAAAATCCCCTCTTCTTGATTGGTCAAGTAAGAGGGGATCTTAAATCTAACCCACCCTAAATATTACAATACGTTATAAGCAAAACTTATATAGTAAAGTCCTCCAATAGCAGGGCTACCGAATGAAGTGTTGTAGTATTTATTAGTTACGTTAGTACCTCCTAATTTAATCATTGATTTAATTTTTGGTACTTTATAAGTAAGAACGACATCTAAAGTATTGTAAGAAGATATTTGACCTGTTACGAAAGTACCTTCATACATAAGTTCGTCTTGGTAATGTATATTAGCATTAAATCCTAATCTCTTGTTCATCAACAAACCTGGGTGACTAAATCCAAAGTTAGCTCTCCAAGTAGGTGTGTTGAAATAAGAAATAAAGCCTGTTGGTAAATTACCAATTTCATCTGTATAAACACTTGAAGTAAATACAAATTGATTAGGTAATAAATAATCAATAGAAGCACCCCAACCTTTGGTAGATACATTTGCAGTTGAGTTAGTAGAAATACTATAAGCAATACGCTTATTGGCATCTAATACATCTAAAGGACTAGGATTGGCAGCATTTCTAGATTGCAATACAGTTACTCCACTGATGAAGTTTTCATAATGACCAGTGTAAGCGTAGAAGTCAATTAATAATTTTTTTGCTATTAAAGTTTTATAACCTATTTCAAAAGAATTCATTGACTCGGGCTTAAATTCTCCAAATTGTTGTTGTTGCAATAATGCTGGATTCACATTTCCAGCTGCTGCGGCTGCACCAAAAGCATTAACACTTGCTAAAGTATAAGCAGGGTTGGTACTAAATTTATAGTAATCTCTTAATTGAGGTAAACCTCCCATTAAACGTGTACCGCCACCCACTAACAAGTTAATCCATTGGTTTTGTGTTGAAGGAAAGCGATAAGCACTTTGATAAGAAAGACGAATATTGTTGTCTTCAGCTACTTTCACTACCGCAGTAAATCTTGGAGTGAATTTGCCTTTAAAGTTGATATTTTTATCATAACGTCCAGAGAAAGATAATTTCAAAATATCTCCAAAGAATTTCTTAGAGATTTGTGAATAGGCACCAGACTCTGTAATATAAATACGACCAGTCGTATCAGCAAACAAAGTACCTTGAGAATTCAAAGTATACATTTTCGCACTTCCACCTACTAACCAATCAATATCATATTTATTTAAATTTAACATTTCAGTTAAATTCAAAGTACCTTCTGCTACGCTTAATGTAGACTTGTCTAGGAACTTTCCACCTCCTTTAGAGATTGGTATTCCTGCAAGCGTTGTGAAAAGAGTATTTGTACCAATATGTCCAGTGGGTCTACCTGCATCTGCAATTAAGCGAGCTGCATTGTTGGCAGCTGTATAGTCTAATCCAGCATCTCTATATTGAGTATAGGCACCTGTATATTGTTGATACCAAGTTGCACTAGGTTTCCAAGCTTCATTGAATAAACGAGTAGTAATAGTAGAATTAAAAGAATTACCAGCATCTTCTATTGTTTTATAAGCTCTTACTGTCCAGTTTTTAGATTTAACCTCAAACTTGAACTGACTCATTTGTAAATCGTGTAAAGAGTAACGATCAGAACCTGAATAAACAGTATTACCTGTACCGGTGTAAGCGCTTAAAGAAGCTTCTGTTTTATCGTTTATTTTATAGTGAAGAGATCCAGTTACTTTTGTATTTTTTGCAGTAGGATCAATGATATCGCTTTCAGCATATCCAGTTCTACTTACATTCAAACCAGTATACCATCCCTTAGCATCACCAAATAAAAATGGAGCATAAGGAACTAAACCAGCAGTTGCTGGACTAGCACCTAAAAATCCAGTGTATTTAGCAAGTGTATTATATACAGCTGAAGCCCCTTGTAATTGAGCTAAAACTGTGCTTGCACCTGCGCCATATACTGCTGCTAATTGTGCAAGAATACCTGCCTTAACCGGAGCAATTAAGCCTGTTGCAATATTCAATGTTGTCTCATCACCATAGATGTTAATACCATCATAGTTAGGATCTGTTAATCTTGTACCAGGAATTACACCACCATTTCCATTTCCAGTTAATCTTGAATAGTTGGAAGTATTCATAGGTAACCAGTCCTGAGCTTCAGTGTATTGAGCCCCAATTTTATAAGCAAAGCGATCTCCAATTTTGCTAGCCCATCTCACTGAATAATCCTTGAAAGGTGCTTGAGGTCTTTCGTAATTATCAACATGGTTAACACCTTGTTTAATTTGAAAACTTAAACCTTGATATTTGAAAGGGTTTTTGCTGTTAATTAAAACTGTTCCATTCATACCTCCAGAGCCATAAAGAGCAGAAGAAGCTCCAGGGAGTAATTCAATATTGTCTACATCTAGTTCTGTTAAACCAACAATGCTTGCTACAGAGAAGTTTAGACCTGGAGCTTGGTTATCCATTCCATCAATCAATTGGTTCATACGTGTATTTCCACTCCCGTTGAAACCTCTTGTTGATATACTTCTAAACAAGATACTTGCTGCTACTTGATCCACTCCTTTCATACTTCCAAGGATATCATAATATCCAGTGGCAGGCGCATTTCTAATATTAGCAGCGCTAATTCTTTCAATAGATACAGGAGATTCAAGAATTTTTTCTGGTACTCTTGAAGCAGCAACAACTACATCAGAACCTAAAGTGAATGAAGGTGTTAGGCTAACATTTAAAGAACCAGTATTTCCATTAACCACCACTTCTTTAGAACTAAATCCAACTGAAGAAAAAACTAATGTAAAAGATGTTTTTTTGGAAACACTTAACTTAAAGTTTCCTCTATCATCTGTATAAGTTCCAGCATTTTCCCCTTTGAGGGTTACGGAAACTGCAGCAATTGTTTCTGAAGTACTTGCGTTTTTTACAGTACCCGAAACATTAATTGCATTTTGTGCATTGGCTGTAAATACTATTAAAGTAGATAGGCAAATGAACGCAAAATGGCATAAACTTTTTTTCATAATTGATTGTTTTTGATTGAATCGTAGTCCAAATTAACATTTTGTAAGCATTTTATAAAAAAAACTCATTTGTATATTTAAAAAATTAAATTTGCGGCATGGATCCATTCGAATTCCCAAATCAGATTAATAAATACCATGGAAAAGTAAGAGACGTCTATTATATTGAAAATCAATTACTTGTAATGATTGCAAGTGACAGAATTTCAGCTTTTGACGTCATTTTGCCCCATCCAATCCCTTTCAAGGGTCAAGTGCTAAATCAAATTGCAGCTTTCATGCTGAAAGCAACCAGTGATATTTGCCCCAATTGGCTACTTGACACCCCTGCCCCCAATGTTAGTATAGGTAAAAAATGTGAACCTTTTAAAATTGAAATGGTCGTTAGAGGTAATTTAGTGGGTCATGCCTGGAGAACATACAGTGCAGGGCACAGAAAATTATGTGGCATTAGTTTACCGGAAGGTATGCAAGAAAATGATTTTTTTCCTAGTCCTATTATAACACCTTCCACCAAAGCTAGCGAGGGGCACGATGAAGATATTTCTAAAGAAGAAATAATTGCAAATGGATTAGCTAGTAAAGAAGAATGGGCCATTTTAGAAAAATATGCACTTGCTTTATTTCAAAGAGGAAAAGAAATAGCAGCAAAACGCGGTTTAATTTTAGTAGATACTAAATATGAATTTGGAAAAATTGATGATACAATATACTTAATGGATGAAATTCACACTCCAGATTCTTCCCGTTATTTTTATGCAGATGGGTTCGAACAAAGACAAAAGAACAAAGAAAAACAAAAACAATTAAGTAAAGAATTTGTAAGAGAGTGGTTAATTGCGAATAATTTTATGGGCAAAGAGGGACAAACGGTACCGAACATGTCCTCAGATTGGATAGAAACTATTTCCAAAAGATATATAGAGTTATACGAGCAAGTTATAGGAGAAAAATTTAAGCCGCAACAAATATCAAAAGAAGAAATTTACCAAGTCGTATGTACTTCTTTGGAAAAATTTAAAGAGTAAAAATATAGTTAAATATCTTTCCCTAATCTGGGCCTTAATCGTTGCTTACTTTTATTAAAAATTTGTTGACCTTTATCGATGCCTTTTCTAAGTGCAATTTGTTTTTCTTCTGGCAAATGTACAATTTCGCTGCAATCCTGTGAACAGCATCCAGCAAAGGTTTTAGCACAGGTTGCACATTGTATAAATAATAAATGACAAGCGTCGTTTCTACAGTTGGTATGTGTATCGCAAGGAGCACCACATTGATGACATGTTGCTATAATATCTTCGGTAATTTTCTCTCCAAGCCTATCATCAAATACAAAGTTTTTACCTTTAAATTGACTTTCTAAACCCCATTGTTTAACTTGATTTGCATAATGTATTATACCTCCTTCTAAGTGAAAAACATTTTTAAATCCATGGTGCAGCATATAGGCACTTGCTTTTTCACATCGAATGCCCCCAGTGCAATACATGATAATATTTTTATCAATATTTTCTTTCATCATGGAAGCAGCCATAGGCAATTGCTCTCTAAAAGTATCGGAAGGAATCTCAATGGCATTCACAAAATGCCCCACTTCATATTCATAGTGATTGCGCATATCAATAACAATCGTATCTGGAGAATTTAATAATTCATTCATTTGTTTAGCATTCACATATTTACCTTTATTATCCATTGAAAAACTTGGATCCTCAATTCCGTCTGCAACAATTTTACCTCTGGTTTTAACTCTTAAAACCCAAAAACTTTTACCATTATCATTAACCGCAATATTCAATCTTACAGCATCAAGTCCTGGAATGGCATAGAGATATTTTTTAAAATTTTCAAATAAATGGCTAGGTATACTTATTTGAGCATTAATACCTTCCTTAGCCACATAAATACGACCGAATACTTGCAAGTCAAATAAACCTTTGTATAATTTATCTCTGAAAACTTCAGGCGATTCAATAGTAAAATATTTATAAAAACTTATGGTGGTTCTAGGAAAATTTTCCTGGTATAACTTTTCCTTTAACTCCTTATTGGAGATTCGATTATGTAAAACAGACATAGTTTAAATTTTTTCCCAATTACAGGTTGGGGAAATTCAATACAAAGATAAAAAGATTCCTAATTACTTGCTTTTTCTGGCATAGCTACCAGTTAAAGATGCAAAACCACCCACAATGGCTCCTACAATACTAGTAAGTAAAATCAAAATAGAATAGGATCCTTTTAATGGTAGAATATTTGCCACTTTAGTTGATAATATATGATGGTTTGACTGATCCACTAGTAATGCTAAAACTGCCCAAAGTAAACCAATGGATAAAGCTCCAGCTGTAAAACTCATCCAAGGCTTTTGAGGTATCGCTAAGGCTACAATTATATTGGTAAAAACAAAACTCCACCAAGGCAAATTAGAATACATACCAATTGCATATGCCAATAGAGCAGATAATAATAAAGTTGTAATAAATTTCATGAATCGTATTTTTAAATATTTTTAAATTGGATATGCCACTTGGATCTTTCGTTATGCATTAATTTTTCTTTAGGTAAAAATAATAAACGGTAATACTTTCCTGCTGCCCATGTATCTACAAAAGTGTCATAGTAGATACTTCCTGGATTACCACTTTGCCCCCCAGGATATAAACCGTAAGCTTCAATTTCATCTGTTAAGTGCACCACCATTCTCCAACTAGGCCCATGCACTTCAGTGGTGGCATTAATAATATTCACTCCACCCCCAATAGGTAAATCTAATCTACTCAGCGCGGGTGTTTTAGTGAGATGTAAAATTTTGGTAGCTTTAAACGAAGACCATTCTAATTTATTTTCTTTTTCTAATTCCAATAATTTATGAGTTGCCTTTTCAACTCCTAAAGTAACCTGATCTTTAAAATTTTCTATTTTGTCTTTTGTATTTATGTCGTCTGCAATAGACCAATTAGAATCTTTTACCAATTGATCTAGTAATACAAATGCTTCTGGCTTGGTTAAAGGAATACTAGACCCTGCTAATTCATCTCCCCAAACAGCCATCTCTACACTATCCCAAATGACTTTAAATACAGTAATGCCTTTAGAATGTACGCCATTATTTAAATCCCAATTCGTCATGATATTCACCATTCTTTTGGCATCTGGACTTAGTTTATCTACTTGTACATATTTCATTAAAGCAGGCCTAGCAGCGGCTGCAAAAACATTATCATTATTGGTTTGCAGGGCTTGCATATCTTCTGCAGTAATTTGAGACATTTCCATCAAATGCTTATTCACGCTTATCCCCCTATATAAAGGAAAGGAGCTTGCCGTTCCTAAATAATAGGGATAACTAGGATCGGTGGGTTTTTGATTGGCACTACTTACAAAACCTCTTGCCGGATTTTTTATACTTGGATTTTCATCATTAGGAATAATTCCTTGCCAAGCATAAGTGGTATCATCACCTGGCATTATAAAATCTCCTTGACGCTCCCATCTTGCTACAAAACTTCCTTGTTGTTTAATCGCAATATCTCCGGACTTTGTGGCTAATACAAAATTTTGTCCGGGGCAAGTCCAAAGTGAAATAGCTTTGATATAATCATCATAATTTTTTGCTCTATTAAGTCTGTAAAAAGTTTCAACCCCAGAAGAAGAATTATGAGCAGTCCACTGTACAGCTAAATTGCGACTTTTGGATTGTATGTTTTGATAATGTGCATCATAAATGGTAGGCCCCCAATGCGTCATGGGAATTTGCTCTACAACATCTGCACTATCTTTTACTTTAATTATCTCTGTCCTTTTTACAACAGTATTCCATTTCCCGTTATACCAATATTCATTTTCAGTACTGTCTTTAAATTTAATTTCATAATAATCTAAAACATCACGACCCGCATTTGTCACACCCCAAGCTAAACTGTCATTGAAGCCAATAATAACTGCGGGAGAACCTGGAAAACTTGCCCCATAAGTACTATGGGTAGGAGTTGTTATTTGAACTTCATACCATAATGATGGCATATTTAATCCTAAATGGGGATCGCTACATAAAATAGGTCGACCCGATTTTGTTTTTGTGCCAGACACCGCCCAGTTGTTACTACCGTTGTTTTTATCTGGCTCATTGGGAGTTGAAACATTATTCAATGCAACTGTATTCTTTTTTAGTAAATAAGTAGAATCGGCATTGATGGGTTTCACTGGAACTATTGAAGGTTTTGGATACTTAGTTCCTTTAGGAATAATAGGATCTAAAGAATCTTGTATGTTAGTAAACAATTTATCAAACAAATCATACCCTAAATAATCTCGAGTATTAGTTAATTGCAAATCTGTGGATGCAGAACGACCTGTCAAGTCATAGGACATAAACATTAAAAAAAGATAGGTTTTAGTAGGGGTCCATGCTTCAGGAGCATAATTCATTAACTTAAATTCAAATGGCATATCTGCTGGATCTAATTGCTTGATAAAAGCATTCACACCAGCAGTATAGGCATCCACTGTGGCTTTCATTTCAGGATTACTTGCATTAATGGAAGCTTCTGTTTTTTCTGCACCATAGACCATACCTAATCTTCTAAAAAAACGGTCAATAGATAATTTATCTGGCCCCGTAATTTCACTCAATCTTCCAGATGCCACTCTGGTTTGAAAATCCATTTGCCATAATCTAAATTTAGCATGCAAATACCCTTGAACAAAATAAGCATCTTGATCGTGATCGGCATAAATATGTGGTACCAGTCGATCATCCATATACACATCTACATTACCTTTTAATTCACCAGCAACAATGGTGGCATCAAAATTTGTATTTACTTTTTCAGCATTTTTCCAAAATCCATGTTGAGGGGATAAAAAATAGCCTAACCTTGGAGTTTTTGAAGTGCCCACTGTTAATTGAATATTTAATACAGTAACAAATCCAACAGTGACTATCGCCGAAGTTATAAAAGGGAGTAATCGCATATAAAAATTTTAGAGTCCTAAATTAAAGTATTTATTTGGCAAATTCTTCTTTAAAAAACTGAACTTGTTCATTTAAATTAAGATAAGGATATAAACTTATTAATCGCTCTGTTTTTGAAATACAATTACGCAAAAACTCTTTGTGTTGCATGGATCCAGCAAAAAAAGGTTTATGTGACATAGCAAGCTGTATTTCTGCCACTTGTTTCATAATTTCTTGGGTTGAGTCGTTACAATAAGTCTCCACAAATTTTTCCCATACATACTGAGAGGCCGCATAATTAGGATGCACTAAATCTTCAGCATAAAAACGATAATCTCTTAAATCGTCTATCACATATTCATAGGAAGGAAAATAGGAAGTTTTTTCCATAGTATCTACCACTTCGTGCACTGCTTGAATTAACAGCGCCTTACTTCGATTATTCTCTACTAGGCCTTCTCTTAAATGTCTTACAGGACTGATTGTAAAAATAATTTTTAAATGTGCATTCAATACAAAAAGATCCTGTACAATTTTATTTAATACTTTGACTAATTGTTGAGATTGTATTAAACTTTTATCAAACCAGCTTGCAGGTGCCTTATGATTATTAGCTACTACCAGCCCTTTAGTATAAGGAGATTGATGATTTAATTGATATACCCAAGCTGAGCCTAAAGTAATAATAATATAGTCGGTATTTTTTAAAAAAGTATGGGCATGTTGAATTGAATTATTAATTTTTTCTAGAGCTTCCTTTGTAGTAATTCCAGAAAAACGTGTATGATGTTGCCAACTATTCCAAACCTCGTTTAAAAAAAATAAATCGGCCTCTGTATATTTTTTATTTTCTATACAATCTGATAAAGATTGAGCCACACTAATGGGGTTAAATAAAATCCCATGAGGATTCTCCATCACATCGAATAAATGAGTATGTAGTTTGGCTCCTATATTTTCTGAAAAACAAGATCCTATTAAAAACAATTTATCTCTATAGCTAATAGAATGTTCCGATCGCTTGGCTTGTAGTGTTAGTTTAAATTTTAATTGGCTCATCTAAAGTTTTTTAAAGACCATTATTTTAAAGGAAACATTCTTTGTTTCATAGCTTCATACAAAATAATACCCGCTGCTACTGAAACATTGAAAGAATCAAAATTAGAGGCCATAGGAATTTTAAAAAAATAATCTGCCGCTTTAGCTAAAAAGGGTTGTACGCCTCTGCCCTCATCCCCCATAATGATACAAGAAGGAATTGTAATGTCTAATTCATGAATATTTTTTTGAGCACGCATTTCACTTGTAAAAACTTGTATACCATTTAAATGAAGTAAGTCCACTGCTTTTAACAAACTATTCACTCTTACTATATGTATGTGTTCAAGAGCGCCTGCACTACTTTTAAAAGCCTCTGCATTCAATGCCCCCACTCCTTTATCAGGTATAATGAGTGCCTGTGCCCCACAACAATGTATACTTCTTCCAATTGCTCCAATATTTCTAACATCGGTCACACCATCTAACATTAAGAATAAAGGTGTTTGACCTTTTGCTACTACAAAATCGATAACTTCTTGTAAATCTAAATATTTTACTTTGGAGATAAAGGCAAGTACCCCCTGATGATTCGCCTTTGACATTCCGTTCAATTTTTCCACAGGAACTAATTGAATTGGAATATTTTTTTCTTTGGCTACATTTTTAATTTCAGATAACCCTTCTCCCTGTGCGTTTTTTTGAATCAATATTTTTTCAATATTAGTACCTGATTCAAATGCTTCTAATAAAGGCTGTCTACCAATTATGAATTTTCGCTCAGCTGACGTATTAGATTTTCCATACCTAGAGGGTCTTTTTTCCATAGAACTCAAAGTTAATCGATTTTTGATTCTAGTAAATGCCATTTCAAAATGGCAGCTACAGAAATTGAATCGGTAATTTTTCCTTCCATCACCCAAGCAAGTGCCTCTTTAAATGGAATTTTTTGAACCGTTAATTTTTCTGTATCATCAGGTGAAGATTCACCCGCCATTAAATCTTGTGCCACATATACTACTGCAAATTCATCCGATACGGAATTAGATACGTGCATACGTAAAATTTCGGTCCAAGATTTTGCTTCAAAACCTGTTTCTTCTTTTAATTCTCTTTTCGCAGCAGTTAAATAGTCCGTTCCTTCTGGACATCCGCCTTCCGGAATTTCCCAACTATATTCATTTAAAGGAAATCGATATTGTCCTACTAAATAGGTGTCTCTATTTTCATCTATTACAATGATACCTATTGCAATATTTTTAAAATGTACTTTTCCATATATTCCAGGAGTACCTGCTGGAGTGATCACTTGATATTCTGTTAATTGAATCCAAGGATTGTCATAAATTAATTGACTATCTATGGTTTGCCAGGGATTTTTATTTTGACTCATAATTTTTTATGAATTTATCATTGAAACAAAAAGCCCTCCAGAAAAATCGGGAGGGCTTTTATATTTGTGAAAATCATTATTTTAAACCGAAAGCTTTTTTCACTTTCGCAACATAATCTAATTTCTCCCAAGTAAACAACTCTACTTTCATAGTCTTTGATTTACCATCTGGGCTTGTGAATGTTTTAGTCACCACTTCATTCTTGCGACCCATGTGTCCATATGCAGCAGTCTCACTATACATTGGCGTTCTTAATTTTAATCTTTGTTCGATAAAGTAAGGACGCATGTCAAATACACTTTCTACTATTTTTCCTATTTGACCATCGGTTAATTTTACTTTAGCTGTACCATAAGTGTTTACATTAATAGATGTTGGTTTAGCTACTCCAATCGCATAAGATACTTGCACCAATACTTCACTCGCCACACCTGCAGCTACTAAGTTTTTTGCAATATGACGCGTAGCATAAGCAGCAGAACGGTCTACCTTACTTGGATCTTTTCCAGAGAAAGCACCTCCACCGTGAGCACCTTTACCACCGTAAGTATCTACAATAATTTTACGGCCAGTTAAACCAGTGTCACCATGTGGTCCACCAATAACAAACTTGCCGGTTGGATTAATATGATACTTTATATCGGTATTGAATAATTTAGCGTATTTCTTATACTTTGCTTTCACTCTAGGAATTAATATTTCAACAATATCTTTTTTAATCTTAGCTAACATTTTTGCCTCTGAATCAAAATCATCATGTTGAGTAGAAACTACAATCGCATCTATTCTTACTGGCTCATTTTTATCGTTGTACTCTAGGGTTACTTGAGATTTGGCATCTGGACGTAAATATTTAATCTCTTTATTTTCTCTTCTTAATGCAGCTAATTCAATTAAAATTTTGTGGGCTAAATCCAAAGCCAATGGCATGTAATCCTCTGTTTCATTGCTTGCATAACCAAACATCATCCCTTGGTCACCCGCACCTTGTTCTTCTTTTTTCTTTCTATCTACCCCTTGATTAATATCAGCAGATTGTTCATGTATTGCACTTAAAACACCACAGCTATCTGCTTCAAACATATATTCACTCTTACAGTAACCAATTTTTTTAATTACATTTCTTGCAATAGTTTGTACATCTAAATAAGCTTTAGATTTAACTTCCCCTGCTAATACTACTTGACCAGTTGTTACCAGCGTCTCACATGCCACTTTAGACTGAGCATCAAAAGCTAAAAAGTTATCAATTAAAGCGTCAGAAATTTGATCGGCTACTTTGTCTGGATGTCCCTCAGAAACACTCTCTGAAGTAAATAAATAAGGCATAGATTAATATTTAGGATGCAAATATATTAATAAATTCAATTAGAAATGAAAGCGTAAATAAGAACTATAATTTATTACTACAATTCATTACAAGTCGGAATAGTAAATGTGTAATCTCATCTTAAATTTGGTCCTATTACCTCCCCCTAATACTACACGACCCATAGCTGCCTGATTTCCTATAGCAGTGGTTAAATAGTCTTGAGTAGGTGCCTGTTTATTGTATGGATAAGGAGGCACCAATGTGATAGAATCATTTACTGGAGCTATAATTCTAAAATCAAATAAAGAGTCTGTTCTGGAAATAACCCCTTGAACATACCTACTCACATTAAAATTATAAGAAGCAACATTATCATATCCATTGATAGACTTATAAACTAATCTGCCACCAAATTGAGTAAGTGAGCTAGCATTTGTGGTACCTGTAAAGTCGTTGGGTACATTTCTTATAGATTTAGATACCGTATCATATACACCCAGAAATAAATATTTAGGAGGTAAAAACTGAGATACCATACTACTAACACCCGCATTGCTTGGAACTTGTTCTGCCAATAACTCAGCTCTATGAATAATTTTATTAGCAAAATTTTTTAAACCAGGAATTTTTACTTTGACCATGGTTCCAGGACTTGTTTGTACATATACAAGCGAGTCATTCGACACTTTATTTAAATGGTTTGCAGAGACCGATCCAGCTCTATTTCTTTTGATGAAATTTGCATCCCCATTATTATAAATACTAAATTTAAAATTAACTACAGAAGTATC
>CAZWTV010000022.1:0-22050 GCA_964637225.1 uncultured Sediminibacterium sp. | reverse complement strand
TTATAAAAATTTAGAATTTGGGACGGGTGGTTTGAGGGGTATCATGGGGGTAGGAACTAATAGAATTAATAAATATACCATTGGTATGGCCACCCAAGGTTTTGCCAATTATTTAAAAAAGACCTATACCCATGAAAATATTTCTGTGGTGGTGGGACATGATAGTAGGAATAACTCAAGATTTTTTGCACAAACAACTGCAGAAGTATTTGCCGCTAATGGTATTAAGGTTTATTTATTTGAAGCGCTACGTCCTACTCCTGAACTAAGTTTTGCGATTAGAAATTTAAAGGCAAAAGCGGGCGTGGTTTGTACAGCCTCACATAACCCTAAAGAATATAATGGATATAAAGCATATTGGAATGATGGTGGGCAATTAGTGCCACCTCATGATAAAAATGTAATTAAGGAAGTGGAAGCCATTCAGTCGATCGACGATGTAAAATGGGAGGGTGCGCCCAATTTAATTGAGCTTATAGGAGTAACCATGGATGAAGCGTATATAAAAATGTTACAAGGTTTAAGTATATATCCTGAAGTAATTGCTCAACAACATAATTTAAAAATTGTATACACGCCTATTCATGGTACAGGTATTACTATGGTTCCAAAAGTTTTAGCTGCCTATGGATTTTCCAATGTGCATGTGGTGGAAGAGCAATCCATACCAGATGGTAATTTTCCTACTGTCCATTATCCAAATCCTGAAGAGAGTGAAACAATGAGTATAGGATTGGCTAAGGCAAAAGCTTTGGATGCTGATATTGTTTTGGGTACCGATCCCGATGCAGATAGAGTAGGTGTGGGGGTTAAAAATCATAAAGGGGAATGGGTGCTTATGAATGGAAATCAGACAGCAGTGCTTGCTTTTGCCTATATGATAGAAGCTCGTAAAGCTAAGGGCATCGCTCTACCCAATGATATGGTAATTACCACCATAGTAACTACGGAAATGATTAATGAAGTGGCAAAACAGAATAAGGTACAATGCTATAATGTTTTAACTGGATTTAAATGGGTAGCAGAATTGGTGAAAGAAAAAGAAGGTAAAGAAAATTATATCATTGGAGGAGAAGAAAGTTTTGGATTAATGATTGGTGATCAAATAAGAGATAAAGATGCAGTTAGTGCAGTAGCCATCTTATGTGAAATGGCAGCATACGAAAAAGCGAAAGGAAGCACCTTGTTTGATAAACTTATAGAGTTGTATATTCGATATGGCTTTTACTATGAAAACTTAATTAGTATTACTAAAAAAGGTATGAATGGTCAAGCCGAGATTTCAAAAATGATGGAAGACTATAGGCAATCTCCTCCCACACATATTGATGGAGAAGTAGTGACTACCTTATTGGATTATGAATTACAAATAGGTAAAAATTTAACCACTGGAGAGACTTGGAAAATACAACTTCCAAAAAGTAATGTCTTACAATTTATAACGGCAAGTGGAGCTAAAATTTCAGCTAGACCTAGTGGCACTGAACCTAAAATAAAATTTTATTTTAGTGTGCACACTCCATTAAAAGATAGAGCTAGTTTTGATAGTACTTATCAATTGCTGCAGGATAAAATAAAGGCGATTATTTCATCAATGCAATTAAACTAATTAATAGCATGAGACAGAGGGAGGCTCTTACAGATAGTTATTTACATAAAGGGCTTAGAAAGAATTTAGTCCAAATTTTAAAGGAAAAAGGTATTACCGATAATAATGTATTAGATGCCATACATGCTATACCTAGACATTATTTTTTAGACTCAGCCTTTGATAAAATTGCCTATGAAGATCGTGCGTTTCCTATAGCAGCCGATCAAACTATTTCACAACCTTATACAGTTGCCTATCAAACTCAATTGTTGCAAATTAAAAAAGGAGATAAGGTATTAGAAATTGGGACAGGTAGTATGTATCAAACCACTATATTAGCTGCCATGGGAGCTCAAGTTTATACAATAGAAAGACAAAAGCAGCTATTTGATCAAACACCTACTTTTTTATTTAAAGAACAATTTCCTACTATTCATTTTTTCTTTGGAGACGGATTTGAAGGTCTCCCCTTATTAGCACCCTTTGATAAAATACTAATCACTGCTGCTGCGCCAAAAATTCCAGAAAAATTATGGGCGCAGTTAAAACCTCTTGGAAAAATGATTATTCCATTGGATGAAACTGATGGGTCTCAAAGGATGCTTCGACTCACCAAAAAAAGAGATGGTTCCATAAAGCAAGAAAAGTTTGATACTTTTTCTTTTGTCCCAATGTTAGAAGGGAAAACCCAGAAATAAAATTTTACTGTGGAGGCATTTGATCCATTGCTCCTCCATCTTCAGATTTATTATTCTTACGTTTCAATAAATTCACATCAAATTTTCCGAATCGATAAGAAAAATTCAATCTAAAAAATTGTTGATCTCTAATTCTTGTTACGTTTTGAATAAAGTATTGACTTTCTGAATAAGTTTTATTCACTCTAGTTTTAAAGACATCATTCACGCTAAAAGATAAACTTGCGGTTCTGCCTCCACTTAAAGTCCAGTCTTTTTTAACCGCTACATCAAAGTCATAAGTAGGTAAATTATATCCTTGAGCAGTAGACTGCGGGCCACCAAAACCGCCTCCTCCAAAACCACCAAAACCTCCACCACCACGTCCACCACCTCCTGGAGGTAGAATTGTTTTTGCTTGGTATTGACCACTAAATTGTATAGAATAGCCTTTTGGTAATTTGAAGTTATTATTCATTTTACTAAACCAACTGGTCAAATTATTATTTACGTTTTGGCCAGGTATAGTAGCTTCAATAGAGGAGTTGAATAAGTTGAAGCTTAGATTGAGATCCCACCATTTGGCTAGCGTAGTTTTATTGCTTAATTCAAGTCCATAAGTTATTGCGGTATTCGCATTAATATAAGAGCTATAAAATGCAGAGTCGTTTGTAATGGGATTTATTGCTTTGTAAATATAATTGGTAATTAAGTTAGTGCTATACTTATAATAAGCATTTGCTAAAAAGTTGGCACCTTTTTGATAAGCGTTATTGTATCCTAATTCAAAAGAATGGGTAAATTGTGGATCTAAGTTCGGATTACCCACAGATATATTTAAAGGATCGGTATAATCTGGAAAAGGTTGTAATTGAAAGAAATTGGGTGCATTGATTCTTTTTGAATAATTTAATTGAACGTCTTGTTTATCATTAATTTTATAAGTTACAAAAGCACTAGGGAATAAAGATATGGGGAAAGATTTTTTAAAATGTAAAGAGTCTAAGCCCAAATGGTTTTGAACATTTACTGTATAAGATCTATTTTCAGCTCTTAATCCTAATTGGTAGCTCAACTTATTAGCTTTTCCATTTAAATTAACATATCCTGCTAAAATATTTTCACCATAATTATATTTAGTACTTACGCTACTCAAATAAATATTATTTCTAAATTGGTCTCTGCTATTAAACTCATCTCTGGAATTATATCGAATACCTGTTTCAAATTTTATACCACTTTTGTATTCTCGAGCGTAATCAATATTGGTAGTGTAGTTTTTGTTATTACCTACTCCATTAGTTCTTTGATTGATATATTTTGAATTAATAGTAGACGCATTATTATTATTGGCTTCATTGTAATTAAAATCGGCAGTGATTTCATGCCCTGGCTCTGCAAACAAATGCTTAAATCCTAATTGAGCGCCTTTATTTAAGAAATCAAAATTAGAATTATTAACAAGATTATCAACAGGCTTATTATTCATAGAGTCTATAGTTTGCGTTCCTGCATTTACAGATCCACCATGGAATATGTTGGAGTATAAGGAGAAAGAGTTTCTGTTATCTGGTAAATAATCTATACCAGCTCTATAGAAATCAAATGAGCCATTACTAGTATTATCGCTATTTGTATTTACAAAACTAGGACGAGTGCCTAAAATTTGTCTTTCATTTTTAGAGCTATTGATTGACTTTCTACCATTCATATTGGCACTCATAGAGAAGTTTAATTTATTATTTCTTAGGTTCAAATCACCCCCGCCATTGAATTTGCCACGCATATCGATACCTGATCTAATGCCTCCATTATATCCGTTTTTCTTATTTTTTTTCAAAACAATATTTAAAATACCTGCATTACCACCTGATGCATCATATTTTGCAGAAGGGTTGGTTATTATTTCCACTTTGTCAATTATATCTGCAGGAATTTGGTCCATCGTCAATGTAGTTGGACGATTGTCAATCAATAGAGTAGGAGTTGCATTTCTTAAGGTTACATTCCCATCAATATCTACATTCAAATTGGGAATATTTTTCATTACCTCCACAGCTGTTTGTCCTGTACTCACTATATTTTTATCTACGTTGAATATTTTTCTGTCAATTCCCATTTCAAATTGTGGCTTGGCACTAGAACTTACAGTAACACTTTGTAAATCGGTGGGTGATTCTTCTAATTTAATATTACCTAAATCTTTATCTACCAAAGCCATCATTTCTTGCATACTTTGTCCTCCCCCCATTTTGATTCCAAAATTTAATTGTTTTTCTAATTTCTTATATCCGATGCTTGAAATGGTAAGTTTGAAATTGCCCATCACTGGTAAGTTTTCAAAACTAAAATCACCATTGGGTGCAGTTAACATAGTTCCTAAAATAACTTCTGAACTTTTTTTGGTGACTGGGTCAAATTTGGTGCCTTTAATTTGCAAGGTGACTCCTTCAATTCCTTTTTTATTGGCGTCAACAATTTTTCCATAAAAATGTCCTTGATTCATATTAGTACTTCCGGCTCTTGCGCCCATGGGGGGCATTTGAGCTAATAAGCTTATTTGAAACATTAAAAAACAGATAACTAGATAAATATTTTTCATACTATTTGGATGCTTAACGGTGAAGGGGGTTTATTTGGATTTGCAAATATCGGCCATATTATCTAAGAATGGCACCAAGAATGTATAAACGGCAATTTAAAATGCATGTACTATATTATACATGAATATTCCCCAGAGAAAGCCCATACAAAAGGCGATTATTCTAATTTTAAAAGTGGCCCTCAAAAGGAATTTTTCAATACTAGATGACCATTGGGACTCTACATTTGATAAAAACTTTGTTTGGAGCACTGGAGCCATTTGTTGGCTAAGTTGGGGTAATAGTTGTTCTAATTCATCAATAAATACTTCTTTTAATTGACTAATGGTTTTATCCCCAATAAACATAGAAATGACAGGCATTTTTTGTACTAATCTTAGTTTAAAAAATTCATCTAATTTGGCATCTATAAAGGGTAATAAAGATGAAAAGCTTTCAGCGCCAGTGCATTTAGTGATGATATTCTCAATGGGTAAGTCTTTGAATATTTTTACAAATGGGCTTTGAATTTGAATGCTTTTTATTTGAAGGGTTCTTGCAGGGAAAAATAAAAGTTTAATAAAGCAATAACTTATTAGCCATCCAAAACAACCCACACTCAAAGCCATTAATAATAAATGCATAAAACTTTTTTTACATAAAAAAAACCTATCAACTCACCGATATTTCGATTGGGATAGGTTTTGGGGAGAACGATGGGTTTCGAACCCACGACCTACAGATCCACAAACTGTCGCTCTAACCTACTGAGCTACGCTCTCCATGAAGGGTCGCAAAAATACGTTAAATAAGCAATCCAATAAAGAAGTTTTACCTGTTTTTATAAATTTCTCACAAAAATGAAGCCTTTCATTCAATAATGGTCCTATGATAGCCATTTTATGCTATTTTTGAAATACTTCATGCACGAGATTATGACATATGTAAAACAAAATAAGTGGAAGTTTTTTGCCACTTTAGTTCTAGTAGGAGGATTATTTTTTGCATTTAATACTTTTCATTCAGCCTCAAGTGAACCCTCTGAAATTAGACACAGAAAACTATTATCTACCATTGGCCGTTTGTTAGAAAGTGAGCATTACAGCCCTAGAGTTATTGATGACAAATTTTCAAAAGAAGTTTTTGATGCTTACCTGAAAACTTTAGATCCTGAAAAAAATATTTTACTTCAAACCGATATTGATTCTTTAAAAATTTTTGCCACTAGTATTGATGATGAAATACATGGTGCCAATATTCAATTCGAGCCTGCAGCTAATGCTATTTATGAAAGAAGAGCTAAAGAAGTTAAAAATATTTTTGAAAATGTAATTGAAAAGCCTTTCGATTTTACCACTGATGATTCATTAGTAGTGGATGTAGATAAAATAAATTATCCTGTTAATGAACAAGAAAGAATAAAAAGATGGCGTCTAGCCATTAAGTACAAAGTTTTAGAAAAATATGTCAGTTCTATAGAAGATAGAGAAAAGCATTTAAAAGCAAAAGCAGATACAAGTAAAATTAAAGACACACTTAAAGACAACTTTGTTGTAAAATCTGACATGGAATTAGAAGCTGATGCACGTGCCTCTATTAAAAAAATTTATTTAAAGAGATGGGGCCAATTAGAAAAAACTTTTGACAAAGAAAAAAGATTTGAATCTTTTTTAAATACTATAACTGGTTTAATGGATCCTCATACCGATTATTTTGCGCCCGTTGAAAAGAGGTCATTCACTGAACAAATGAGTGGCACTTTCTATGGCATTGGTGCACAACTAACACAGGATGATAATGGAGTTAAAATTGCTAGCATTCAACCTGGTGGAGCTGCATGGAAGTCTGGTTTATTGGTTGTCAATGATGTAATTATAAAAATTGCCCAGGGCGCAGAAGAGCCTGTAGACGTCACTGGATATGAAACTACTGAAGCGGTTAAACTCATTAGAGGAGATTTGGGAACGGAAGTAAGATTAACGGTAAGAAAACCAGATGGTACTACTAAAGTGGTGTCTTTGATTAGAGAAAAAATTGTATTAGACGAAGGTTTTGCAAGAAGTGCAGTCATTCAAAATGGCAATGAAAAAATTGGCTATATTATGTTACCCGATTTTTATGCCGATTTTGAAAGAGAAGATGGTGCTAGATGTTCTAAAGATATTGCTAAGGAAGTAGAAAAATTAAAAGCTGAAAAAGTTAAAGGTATCATTATTGATATAAGATATAATGGAGGAGGTTCTTTGTATGAAGTGGTTCAAATGGCCGGTTTATTTATTGACAAAGGCCCTATTGTTCAAATTAGAAGTAAAGAAGGTAAATCTCAGATACTTTCCGATGATACACCTGGTATTTTATATGATGGACCCTTAGTAGTCATGGTGAATGAATTTAGTGCATCAGCCAGTGAAATTTTTGCTGCAGCTATACAAGATTATAAGAGAGGATTAATTGTGGGAAGTACTTCTACTTATGGTAAAGGAACGGTACAAAGAAATGTGGCTTTTGGAAAACCATTAGATGCTATGGGAATTCAAACCGAATATGGGGCTGTTAAACTAACCTTTCAAAAATTTTATAGAGTCACCGGAAGTTCTACGCAAAGAAAAGGAGTGGTACCTGATGTCATATTTCCTGATGAATACGAGTTTTTAAAGTATCGTGAAAAAGATAATCCTTCTGCTCTACCCTGGGATGAAATGGAGAAAGCTAAATTTACACCTTGGACAAATTCTAATGAATTAGCCAACATTGCAAATAAAGCGAATGCAAAAATTAAAAATGATACAGCGGCAATTCATTTTAAGAAAAACTTACAATGGGTTTCAGCGCAGGTAGACAAACCAGTTTCTTTAGAATTTAATAAATATAAATCTTATAAAAAAGAAGTTCAAAATGTGATTCAGCAAAATGAAAACATGTTGAAGTTGAAGACCCCAATGACTGTGAGTGCCTTAAAAGCAGATTATAATAAGTTTTATAACAATCCTGATAAAACGAAGCAAGATAGGTATCAGGCTTGGTTAAAAATGGTTGCAAAAGATGTTCAAATTAATGAGTCTAGTAAATTATTAACAGAGTTCTTTAAAACGAATCAAATAGTAAAAAAAGCATAGTGGAGTATGAAAGCAGTAAAAGCAGCCAATGTGAAAACTTGGCATGTTATATATACAAAATCTAAGTGGGAATTAAAAGTAGATAGTTTATTAACTAAAAATGGTTTTGAAAGCTGGTGTCCAGTTCAAAAAAGAGAAAGGCAATGGTCTGATAGAAAAAAAATTATTGAAGAGCCTCTATTTAGATCCTATGTTTTTATCAAAGCAAGTAAAGAAGACTATATTAAAATTTTATCTACTAATGGAGTAGTTAATTTTTTATATTTCTTAAAAAAACCTGCCATTATAAGAGATGCAGAAATTGAAGCTATTCGAAAGTACTTAGGTCAATCAGATACAAGTATCCAAGTCTTAGACATGACAAATATTCCTCCTGAAACTAAAGTTGAAATTAATCAAGGTTTATTTATGGGCCAGAAAGGAGAAGTTGTTAAAGCCAGTAAAAAATCGGTATATGTTAAATTAGAAAGTATAAACATGATGATGATAGTGGAATTTAAGGCCTCTGAAGTATCACTTAGATAATCTAATTACAATAATTTCCAATCTATAATTTCGTTACTCCACTGCTCTTTATAAGAAGTGCTCACTTTTATATAATTATCGGTAAAGCCTTCTAGTATTAAATTATTTTCATTTTCTTTATTCACTTTGGGAGATTCAAATAAAACTTTTCTAGTATGGCCTCTATGTGATTCAGTGAAGTACTGCAGTTTTTGATAAGATAAATTTCTTAATACTTTATTTCTTTCATGTCGAGTTTGTATAGGAACCACTGGTTTAATTGAAAGGGCCTTGGTGGCTGCTCTTTCAGAATAGGTGAAAACATGTAAATATGCAATATCTAAAGAATGTATGAATTCAAAACTTTCTTTAAAGTAGGCATCTGTTTCTCCAGGGGAGCCCACAATTACATCAACGCCAATGCTAGCATGAGGCATTATATCTTTAATAAAGTTAACTCTACTTTGATATAAATCACGTGTATATCTTCTTTGCATTAATTTCAATATAGTATCCGATCCACTTTGAAGTGGAATGTGAAAATGTGGCATAATTCTTTTGCTCTTTGCAACAAATTCTATGATTTCATTAGTTAATAAGTTAGGTTCAATGGATGAGATGCGATACCTTGGCATCTCGGTATGGTTATCTAACGCTTTTAATAAATCAAAAAAGTTTTCAGTATGTTTTTTCCCGCTTTCTTCGTTTTTACCAAAATCACCTAAATTAATTCCTGTTAAAACAATTTCCTTTACTCCTTTTTCGTGGAGTTGATTCGCTTTATTGACCACATTTTCAATACTATCACTTCTACTTTTTCCTCTAGCCATAGGAATGGTACAAAAAGAACAATTGTAATCACAGCCATCTTGTACTTTTAAGAATGTGCGGGTTCTGTCACTAACAGAATAGGAGCTCATAAAAGTGGTTACCTCTTCAATATCACAGCTACAAATTTTGGTAGTATCTCCTTTAACTAGATGGTCTAAATGGCTTAGTAAATTGAATTTTTCAGCGGCACCTAAAACTAAATCTACACCAGGAATTTCTGCAATTTCTTTTGGCTTTAATTGGGCATAACAACCTGTAATTACAACAAAACTCTCAGGGGCAAGTTTTTGAACTCTTCTTACCAATTGTCGGCATTCTTTATCAGCATTTTCAGTTACAGAGCATGTATTAATAACATAAACATCTGCTTTTTCTGTAAATGCTTTTTTTTCAAAGCCTTCTTGCTCTAATTGTCTAGAAAGGGTAGAAGTTTCTGAAAAATTCAGTTTACAACCTAATGTGTGAAATGCGACCGATCGGTTTTTATTCATGAGGGCCCAAAGATAAAAAACCTAGGGGGAACCTGAAAATCTTAAAATATACTTAAAGAGCAGAGTTATGGCCTATTAATTTTCCATTTTGGCTAGTTTCAATTAAGTTTGCAACTAATAAAACGCACAAGATGGACTTTAAAAAAATTAATAATTGGACTGGCTGGATAGTCACATTAATAGCTTGTACAGTGTACATTATGACTATAGAAGCTACAGGTAGTTTTTGGGACTGTGGGGAGTTTATAAGCAGTGCTTATAAATTACAAATTCCACATCCACCTGGAGCACCTATGTTTGTATTATTGGGCCGTTTATTTATTATCTTTTTTGGTGATAATCCACTTACTGCAGCTAAAGCAGTTAATACAATGAGTGCTTTAGCAAGCGGCTTTACCATTTTATTTTTATTTTGGACTATTACTCATTTTGCCAAAAGAATAGTAGAAGGTAGCACAGGTGCTGCTTTAACTAATTATCAAATAATTTTGATAATGGGTGCAGGCATCGTGGGGGCCCTTGCATACACATTTAGTGATACAGCTTGGTATAGTGCCGTAGAAGGAGAGGTGTATGCCTTGAGTTCATTTTTTACTGCTTTGGTATTTTGGGCCATTCTAAAATGGGAGCATAAAGCTGACCAGCCCGGAGCAGATAAATGGATCATTTTCATTTTTTATATAATGGGTGTTTCCATTGGAGTTCACTTGCTAAATCTTTTGACCATACCAGCTATTGTAATGGTATATTATTTCAGAAATTATAAACCAAGCCTTCAAGGTAGTTTTGTTGCTTTTTTAATTGGAGTAATTATAACTGGTTTTGTTCAAGTTTTCTTAATTCAATATACTATTAAATGGGCCGGAGCCTTTGATGTTAATTTTGTGAACTCTTTCGGCTTACCCTTCTTCAGTGGATTTATATTCTTTTTTGTTGTAGTAGCTATTATTTTAGCACTAGGTATTCGATATGCCAATAAAAAAGGCTATTACTTTCTTAAGTTAGGTGTTTGGTGTACCATCTTTTTCTTGTTAGGTTACACCAGTTATTTAACTACTATGATTCGTTCTAATGCAGATCCCTCAGTAGATATGTATAATGTTGATAATCCAGTCACATTAATGGGTTATTTGGGAAGAGAACAATATGGAGATTGGCCCATTTTATATGGACCAGACTATGTAGATAAAGTTGAGAATGTAGAAAACGGGGATCAGTACGTAAAAACCAGAAAAACATATGAAATAGCTGGAAAAAATTATAAAAGAGATTGGGCTAGCGCACCCAGTGCTCATTTATTTCCAAGAATGTGGGATTCTGACAACGATAGAGGGCAAATGGAGAGTTTTAAAGCTTTTGCGGGAGTAGAAGATGGAACTCCACCAACTCTAAGAGATAATATTAAGTACTTTACTAATTATCAATTTGGTTTTATGTATCTGCGCTATTTCCTTTGGAATTTTGCAGGTAAGCAAAACGATTTGCAAGGTTTTGGCAATGTGAGAGATGGTAATTTTAGCACAGGTATTTCACTGGTTGATAATTTTATTTTTGGAGATCAATCTAAGCTACCTGATACAATTAAAAATCAGAACAAAGCACACAATAGTTTATTTATGTTGCCTTTACTATTGGGCATCATAGGATTTATATTTCAGTATCAAAAAAATAAAAAAGATTTTATAGTAACAGGTTTACTTTTCTTCTTTACAGGTATTGCGATTGTAATTTATTTAAATCAGCAAAGCTTGCAGCCACGTGAACGTGATTATGCTTATGTTGGCTCTTTCTATGCATTTGCCATATGGATTGGACTTGGAGTTTTACAAGTGGCGGTTTGGTTAGAAAAAATACTTTCCAATAAACTTGCAATAATTGCTGCTACTTTGATTTCTTTTCTAGCAGTGCCTGCACTTATGGCACAACAAGAATGGGATGATCATGATAGAAGTCAAAAAACTTTGCCTCGTGATTTAGCTCGCGATTATTTAGAAAGTTGTCCTCCCAATGCAATTTTATTTTCTTTTGGAGATAATGATACTTACCCATTATGGTACGCACAAGAGGTAGAAGGCATAAGGCCCGACGTACGAGTGGTGGTTAATAGTTTATTAGGCTCAGATTGGTATATGAAAGAGCTTAGGTATAAAATAAATAAAAGTGAAAAATTTGATTTAATCTTTACTGAAGATCAAGTATCGGGTAGCAAATTGAATGTAGCTTATTACAATGCCTTGCCTGGTTTTGGAGAAACTGCTTACCACGATCTAGATTCTGTATTCAGAAATGTAATAGCAGATCCCTCTGGTAAATTTCAAGCCTCCACCAGCGAAGGTCCTGTGAATATATTCCCTACCCATAAATTTAAAGTACCTGTGAACAAGGCTAATGCTCTTGCATCAGGAATTGCAAAGCCTACCGATAATATTGTGGATGAATTATTAATTGATTTTAATCCTAGTAGGCAGTACATGTTAAAAAATGAAATGGCCATATACGCCATCATAGCCACTTCTGGTTTCAAGAGACCTGTATGTTTTACTTCTACTCAGGAATTAAAAGAAATGGGCTTAGATAAATATGTACGTCAAACAGGTATGTCATACTTATTAGTTCCCACAGTTGGACAAAATGTTGATGCTGATGTGTCATATAAAAACATTATGACCAAATTTGCTTTTGGTAATGCTAAAAATCCAAACGTGTATTATGATGAAGAAAATCGTAGACATTTAAATTCTATTCGTTTAACAGTGGCTCAAGTAGCTCAAGCATTAGTGAGTGAGGGTAAATTGGATAGTGCAAGACAAATATTAAGAAAATTAGATAGTGAGACCAATGAAAAATGTTTTCCATATGGCATGACTTCAAATAGAGGTAATCAACATAATTACTTCTCTTATTTATTTTTACAGTCATGTTATGCTGCAGGAGAAATGAAACTTGCTAAAAAAGTATCTACTTCTGTGCTCAAAGACTTAGGACAAGAAATTGCGTATTATAAATCACTGGGAGATCCTATGTCTGAAGATCAATTTATTCAAAACCTCGAAAACGCCTATCAAAGTAAGCCCCATAGCTTAACTAATAAACAAGTGGTATTTGTGCAAGATGCATTAACTTGTTATCAGCTTATCTCAGCTATTAATAAAATGGGTCAAGACTTTGCTGTAAAAAAATAAGTTCTTCCATTAACTATATAATAAGATTCATACAATTTAAAGTTCATAAAAATATAAAAGCCCCCAGAGCTAGGGGGCTTTATAGTAAGATGTTCAAAAAGAAGAATAGGATATTACAAAATAGTTAATAATGTATCTATAACTTTATCTATCTCAGCTTTAGTATTATGCTTAGAAAAAGAAAAACGAACAGTGACATTATTATTTTCTTTATGTAACGCTTGTATAACATGAGAGCCAGTTTGAGCTCCACTAGAACAGGCGCTTCCGCCGCTTGCACAAATATGTTGTATATCTAAATTGAATAATATCATTTCTGTTTTTTCGGTCTTATTAAAATTTACACTTAAAGTGGTATATAGGCTTTTGCCAAAAGGATCTCCATTAAAACTAACGCCAGGCACTCTTTTAATAAGTTGCTCGTGCATATATTTTTTAAGTTCAATTATATATTTGCTATCTTTTTCAAAATTATGGGTGGCAATTTCTAATGCCTTTGCTAAACCAATAATACCATAAAGGTTTTCTGTGCCTGCTCTCATATTTCTCTCTTGAGCACCTCCATGCAATAAGGGATGAATTTTTATGTTTTCATTTATGTATAAAATGCCAACACCTTTTGGACCATGAAATTTGTGTCCAGCGCCGGTTATAAAATCGACAGGGGTTTGAGAGAGGTCAAAAGGAAAATGTCCTACTGTTTGTACCGTATCACTATGAAAATAAGCATTGTATTTTTTACATAAACCTCCCACTTCCATAAGATCAATCATGTTCCCAATTTCATTATTAGCATGCATAAGGCTAACTATTGTTTTTTTATCAGAAGTTGCTAGTAGTTCTTCTAAATGCTCAACATTTATATGTCCATTAGGTAAAATTGGAACAAGACTTAGCTTGGCGTTGTATTTTTTAGCTAAATGGGTAACCGTATGTAAAGTAGCGTGGTGTTCAATAGGCGAGCTAATAATATGTTTGCATTCTAAATTTTCCATGGCTGCATGCAAAATAGTATTACTACTTTCAGTGCCTCCGCTTGTAAAGAATATTTCAGAGGGTCGTGCTCCTAATATTTTAGCTATTTGTTTTCTAGATTGTTCAATGGCCATTCTGGTTTCTCTGCCGTAGCTATAAATAGAAGAGGGGTTCCCAAATTTTTCTGTCATAAAAGGCATCATGGCTTCTAAAACCAAGGGGTCTAGAGGCGTAGTAGCGGCATTATCTAAATAAATTCTTTCCATTCGGCACTAAATTATGAATCTAATTTTATGTTTCTAAGTTATTGAATTGTTTGAATAATTGAGATTATCTCATCGGCTAATTTATCGGCAGCTTCCTGTGAGGTAGCTTCAGTATAAATACGAATAATGGGCTCCGTATTGCTAGATCTTAAATGTACCCATTCATTTTCAAAATCTATTTTTAATCCATCTTCTCTATTCATAGGATGAGCTGTAAACTTCAAAGCCAGCTGGTCAAATATTTTACTAAGTGATAAGGAGGCATCTAAGTTCATTTTTTTCTTACTCATGTAATAAGCAGGGTAGCTGTCTTTCAAAGAAGAGGCACTCATTTTGCTTTTCGCTAAATGTGATAAAAATAAAGCAATACCTATTAGAGCATCTCTTCCAAAATGCAAATCGGGAATGATGATACCTCCATTACCTTCACCACCAATAACCGCATTTTCTGTTTTCATTTTGTTGACTACATTCACTTCACCAACCGCACTGGCATAATAGGTACAACCATATTTTTGAGTCACATCTCTCAAGGCACGCGTAGACGATAAATTACTCACAGTCGCTCCTTTTTTATTTTGTAAAATATAATCGGCAACAGCTACTAAAGTATATTCTTCTCCAAATAATTCTCCATTTTCACTTACAAAACACAAGCGATCTACGTCTGGATCTACGGCAATCCCAATACTGGCTTTCTTATTAATTACTTCGCTACAAAGTGCTGTTAAATGTTCTTTTAATGGTTCTGGATTATGTGCAAAGTTTCCATGTATTTGTTCATTTAAAACTGTAATTCTATTTACTCCAATAGCATTTAATAATTGAGGTACTGCAAAAGCGCCTGAGCTATTAATTGCATCTACGATCACAGAAAAATTAGCAGCACGAATAGCATTAATATCAACCAGTGGATAGTTTACAATAGCTTGTATATGTTTTTCAAGACTATTGTCGTTATGAATTAATTTTCCTAGTTGATCAATGGTTGCAAAATTAAAATCTTCATTAGCGGCTATATTTAAAATAGTTTTTCCTTCTTCACCACTTACAAACTCTCCTTTTTCATTTAATAGTTTTAATGCGTTCCATTCTTTAGGGTTATGACTTGCTGTCAAAATAATGCCGCCATCTGCTTTTTCAAAAACTACAGCCATTTCAACAGTAGGGGTGGTGCTTAAGCCAAGATGAATGACATCAATACCCAAAGCCATCAGACTTTGTTCTACCAAAACTTCTACCATCGGTCCACTTATTCTTCCATCTCTTCCTACGACCACTTTTTTCTTTCCTGGGCTTTTTTGAATAAGCCAACTGCCATAAGCAGAAGCAAATTTAACTATATCAATAGGAGTTAGATTTTCATTGGCTTTTCCTCCAATAGTTCCTCTAAATCCTGATATACTTTTAATAAGTGACATAGCCTCTTTTTTTCTTTTTTAAATGCTTGGGCAAATTTACTTTAATTTTTTACACTTCCTTGTATCTTTATGCAATGATACAAGAGATGGTAAACTATATACAAAAAGCCGATCAATCGCTTTTTGAGCGTATTAATGGGCAATGGACCCATCCTTTTTTAGATACTTTTATGCCTTGGATGCGTACTTCTGAGAATTGGGTTGTGTTTTATATAATTTTATTGGGGTATCTATTCTATAAAAAAGGTGGGATGGCCATAAAATGGTTGCTGGTGGTTGCTATCACTATTGCTCTGACCGACCAAATAAGTAGTTTTATTTTTAAGCCCTTTATTCATAGATTGAGACCTTGTGCAGATCCAGCTATGTTGACACAGGTAAAATTATTAATACCTGCTTGCCCTAGTAGTTTTAGCTTTACATCTTCTCATGCTGCCAATCATTTTAGTTTGGCTATTTTTATTTTTATAAGTTTAAGACCTCTATTTAGAAATTATGGATATTTATTTTTTATTTGGGCGGGTATCATTTCTTATGCTCAAGTGTATGTAGGTGTTCATTATCCCTTGGATGTTTTAGCAGGAACAATCATAGGCCTTTTGATAGGCTATGCAAGTGCTCGAATTTACTTAAAATGGATACCTGCCATTTAGTATTACTTATTAGCGGTAGCTTTATAATTTTTCCACTTCTCTATGGCTGTTTGCATATCTAATGGAATGGCACTTTCAAAACTAATTTTCTTCTCAGTGGTGGGATGTATAAATCCTAAGGTTTGGGCATGTAAAGCACATCTTGGACAGGCTTCAAAACAATTTTCAACAAATTGTTTGTATTTGGTATAAATGGTGCCCTTTAAAATCTTGTCTCCGCCATATTCGTGGTCGTTGAATAAAGTGTGACCTATGTGTTTCATATGAACTCTAATTTGATGCGTTCTACCGGTTTCAAGAATACATGAAACTAAAGTCACATAATTATACCTTTCTATAACTTTATAATGTGTCACGGCATGTTTGCCAATTTCTTCATCAGGGTAAGCATCAAACATTTTTCTATTTGATTTATGCCGTGCAATATTTGCCACAATGGTACCTTCTTCTTTTTCCATATCGCCCCACACTAAAGCAATGTATTTTCTTTCTACAGTATGGTTGAAAAATTGTTTGGCTAAATGGGAAGCCGCTTCGGGTGTTTTAGCAAGTACTATTAATCCTGTAGTGTTTTTATCTATTCTATGAACTAATCCAAAACGAGGAAGTATCTCTTCATTTAAATCAGGATTTTGGCTAAGCAAATGATGTGCTACTCCATTGAGTAAAGTGCCTGTATAATTTCCTATACCAGGATGCACTACCATGTTGGCTGGTTTATTTATTACCATGACTGCTTCATCTTCAAAAATGATATCTAAGTTCATGGCCTCAGGTTGAAGGTCGGTGTATTCAGGATGTATAACACTTAGATACACGACTTCATCGCCTGGTCTGGTGCGATAATTACTTTTAACTACTTTGCCATTGACAGTTAAAAAACCAGCTTCTATGCCATTTTGTAATTTATTTCTTGTTATTCCTTCAATTCTTGATTGCAGCCATTTATCTATGCGCATAGGAGTTTGTCCCTTATCTACCATAAAGGATACCCTCTCATAAAGCGTCTCATTGTTTTCTTCTAAATTGGGATCTAGGTCTACTGACATGATGCAAAAGTAGGATATTGCTGCTTAGTTTGTAACTTTGTAGTATGCGTCAAAAAGTGTTTTTCGAAGATTTAGGTATACTTTCTTATCAGCCCAGTTGGGATTACCAAGAGCAATTGTTGGAAAAAAATACAAAAATTAAATGGACAGCAAGGCAGCAAGATATTGACGTTAAAACTTCAGAAACAGAACATAGGTTATTATTGGTAGAACACCCTCCAGTATTTACTTTGGGAAAA
The DNA here is from genome assembly GCA_964637225.1 of uncultured Sediminibacterium sp. Lineage (GTDB taxonomy): Bacteria > Bacteroidota > Bacteroidia > Chitinophagales > Chitinophagaceae > Sediminibacterium. The sequence goes on along the minus strand of CAZWTV010000022.1, from coordinate 4,473 downwards.
AGTGGAAAAAGAGAACATGTTTTAGTGTCGGAACAGCAATTAAAAAATTTAGGTATTGAATTTTTTCATATCAATCGAGGTGGAGATGTTACTTACCATGGATGGCAACAAATAGTAGGTTATCCCATTTTAGATTTAGACAAATTCAAAACCGATTTAGGCTGGTATTTAAGAAGTTTAGAGCAAGTTATAATTGATGTTATTGCAGAATATGGATTGAAAGGGGAGAGAAGTGCAGGTCAAACGGGTGTTTGGTTAGATGTGAATGATCCTTTTAGAGCTAGAAAAATTTGTGCAATGGGTATAAAATGCAGTAGGTGGGTTACTATGCATGGCTTTGCGCTGAATGTAAATACCGATTTATCTCATTTTGAATTTATAGTGCCTTGTGGAATACAAGGAAAGTCGGTGACTTCTTTACAAAAAGAATTAGGAACTAAATTAAATTACGAAGAAGTTAAAGAGAAAATAAAAAAGCATTTTGAAATTATATTCAATTGTGAGCTTATTACATAAATGCATACTAATTATTGCTAAATAATTTTTAATTAAAAATTAATTTTCCTGATTCCAGAGAGCGGTTTCCTTGAAGTCCACCACTGTGTATGACTAAAATTTTACTTCCAGGCTTAAAATATTTCTCTTTTAATAAGCTTTCCACTGCCATTAATAATTTACCTGTATATACAATATCGGTTGGTATTTTTTCCTTTAACCAAAAATCATTCATAAAATCTAAAAGTCTTGCATTTATTTTTGCATAGCCACCTTCGTGAAAATTAGGAAAAAGTTTAAATTGTTTTTTATGATTTAGGAGTAACTTTTTTATTTCAGATTCTATACTGAACTCGTTTTTTAAAACGGGAATACCAATGACAGTTTGATAAGGCTCCGCTGCATTAATAAGCCCCGATAGCATGGTTCCTGTACCTACTGCTGCAATAATCGTATCAAATTCTTTACAACTGTTATTAAGTATGCTAGCCGCTCCTTTAGCGCCTAAAACACCATAACCTCCCTCATCAATATAATAGAACCCCTTTTTTTTATCATAAAAATGGTTACTCTTTTCAACTTGAAGAGGTTGTAGTAAATCGGTTTTAATTTTTTGAAAATGATTTCTTCCTGTAAATTCTAGTTGCATTCCATATTTTATAGCTTCTTGTAAGCTTGGAGTCAACAAATCATTTGGAGTGGCTCTTATAAATCCTATGCTTTTTAAATTATTTATTTTAGCAGCATAAGCTAAGGCTACTAAATGATTGGAATAAGGGCCTCCAAAACTCACAAGCGTATTTGCCTTTTGAACGATGGCATCATACAAATAGTACTTTAGTTTGAACCACTTATTTCCGCTTATTATAGGGTGAAATTTATCTAGTCTTAGAAGGCTGCAATACCTTTGTGAGTAGCTGAAACTACTAATGGGATCTATGGTGATGCTTGTTTCCAATGTTTTTTTATATTAAAGAATTCTGCTATTTTTGCAAGCTTCATAAAATGTTATAAGAGCACTTATGACATTTAAAATTAGGACTAAAATTTATTTAAATAATTGAAAATTTATGGCAGCTACTTTAGTGATTTTGGCGGCAGGTATGGCAAGTAGATATGGTAGTATGAAACAAACAGAGGGTTTTGGTCCTGCAGGAGAAACCATCATGGAATACTCTATTTTTGATGCTATTAGAGCAGGTTTTACAAAAGTAGTATTTATTATTCGTGCCGATTTTGCTGAAGCATTTAAAAATGCTCTCGAGCCTAAATTGAAAGGTAAAATTGAAATTGATTATGTTTATCAATCTATCGATAAATATACTGAAGGATTTACCATTGCTAAAGATCGAGTAAAACCTTGGGGTACTGCACATGCTTTATTGTGCTGTAAACAAGTGGTGAAAGAGGCATTTGCTGTAATTAATGCCGATGATTATTATGGAAAAGAGGCATTTGAACAAGCTTTTAGTTTTTTGACCAAAGAGTGTAATGAAAAAACCTATTGTATCCTAGGTTATGAATTGTCAAATACATTAAGCGAGAATGGAACAGTGAGTAGAGGTGTTTGTTTACTAGATTCAGATGGTTATTTGCAAGAAATTAATGAGCGTACTTCCATTTATAGAAGAGCAGATGGACTAATTGTTTTTGAAGAAAATAGTAAAGAGACTGTATTAAATGAGGATACTAGAGTTAGTATGAATTTTATGTGCTTCTCGCCGAATTTTATTGACCTTTGTGAAAGCGAATTCAAATTATTTTTAAATTCTAAAGGACAAGAGCTAAAATCGGAATTTTATATTCCTTACGTAGCTGGAAGATTTCATGAATTAGGGTTAGGTAAAGTAAAAGTAATACCAACCAATGCTAAATGGTTTGGTGTTACTTATAAAGAAGATGCACCCAGTGTGAAATTAACTATTAATAAACTCGTGGAAAGCAGATTATATCCCTCAAAACTTTGGCAAGACTAATACTATTTAATTTACCTATTTCACTCTGCTATTAGCAGTGGGTAAGTGACATTACGGAATAAATGGTTTAACTAATTATAGGATCGAATACTGTAAATGTAATTTTTTAAATTACTAATTTGACTTTTTCTATTGGCTACATTAGCCATATTGTATTTTGGTAATTTAATTTTGCTAGTATTGTTATTTTGCTCTTGATTCACCGATTCAATTAAGTCAAAAATTTTATTAGATTTAATGGCAAAAGCAACACCTTCTGCTTGTTTTTGTCTAGTATTTATAATACCAATAATTTCTGCTTTGTCATTGAATAAGGGTGCTCCAGAATAACCAGGATTGGCACTTATTTGTATTTGATAAGAATTACTATCTCCATTATAACCTGTTTGAGCACTTAAGTAACCCTTTCCATAGACAATGTCTATATCATTTCTAGGATAGCCTAAAGTGAAAAATTCTTCACCTAGTGCTGACATATTTTTACGAATAATAAAAGGAATATTTTTAGGAGCAATATAATCTTCGTCATCAATTTTTAAAAGAGCAAGATCGGAATTAGCGTCACTATAAATAATATTTGCATGTAATTCTTGTCCTAAACTATTTATTACAATAGCTCCATTTCCTTTTAAAACGTGGGTGTTGGTTATAATGAAGCCTTTGGTGTCAATTAAAAAACCAGAACCGCCACTAATGAATTTGGCATTTTCAGGCACTTTTGATTTTACTTCATTTATTAAGTGTCCTTGTGCTTGTTGATTTTTTTTGATAACTTCTATGTCTTTGCTCAATTGTAATAATTGATTACCATTTAGGCTCTCAGACAAAGTCATTACCAAAATAGAAGTGGTTAATGCAATGACACCTCCCACAGAAGCAGCTATAGCTGTAACTTTTTTATATTTATTCCAAAGTTGAATGAGTTTGGTTTTTGTTCCAATGCTTGCATCACTCATCCATTCACCAGCGTCTCTTAGTGTCAGAAAAGTTTCAGAGGTTAATTTGGTAAACCTGCGTCTAGAAGCATAAGTTTGTATTTGGTCTAGGAATAATTTATGTTCTACTACCATTTGATCAATTTCAGGGGAATTGTTTCTAATCATATCAAATTCAGCCTTCTCATGATCAGAAAGACCTCCTGTTAAATATTTTTCAATTTTCTCTATCAAATCTTTGTCTTCCATAGTTATTTATTTTCGTTCTCCTCAAAATTTTATTTTCTTCAATGATTACTTTCTTACATGTTCAAATTTTTATTACTCACCAATATTATATTGAGCAAAAAATAATTTTTTTAAGCGTATAAGACATTTGTACTTTTGATTCTTTGCATTATCGGCATTGGTATATCCAAATTCTTCTGCTAAATCTTGCATGCCTTTTTTATGGATATAGTAAGCTTCAATTAAACTTTTACATGGTTCGCCTAAATTTTGTAAAGCTCTATGCATCATTTCAAAAGAAGCTTCTTGCTTTTCATAATCTCTCATTTCTTCTTCTACAGCAATGGTTTCTTCTTCAAGATTTAATGTCCCATTATATTTACCTAATTGTTGCAAACGTTTAAGCCATAAATGCTTGCATATGGAAAATAGGTAGGTTTTAATTTGACAGGAAAGCACAAAATGGTCGGTTTTTGCCTTTTCAAATAAGGCTATCATTGCCTCCTGAAATACATCCCTTGCGTCATCCAAAGAGCCATTATTATTAAGAACAAAGTGCTGAATGGATCCAAAATGGCTTTTATAAAGCATTTCTACTGCTTTTGAGTCATTATTGGCTAGTCCCTTTAAAAGGACTTGGTCGTTCATTTCAGCTTTCAAATTATTAATACTTTATTCATACAAAAGTAACCCAAAAAGGGCTTTTTTAAATTTTTTCAGGGGGAGGGGGTTACCTTTTCCTAATTTGGGTATTAAGGGTATTAATTAATTAATAAAACAACCCAAATGAAAAAAGTTATCGCAATCTTCGCTATCGCTGCATTAGCTGCATGTGGTGG
>CAZWTV010000021.1:0-22624 GCA_964637225.1 uncultured Sediminibacterium sp. | reverse complement strand
TGACAGGGAATAGTGTTATAATAAATATGATTAATATGGCTCCGATGTCAGCTGCTGCGTTCAGCCATCCAAATCCAATGGGGCCTACTTTTAATATATCCACTGCATATACAGGTATCATGGCAACCGCACCTCCAAATAAGACCGCAAATAAATCTAAAGAGAGTGCTCCTAAAACTTCTTTGGTGTTAAATACAAAACGCAAACCTTCTTTTACACTTTCTAAAGTTTTTTGATTGGCAACTAAGTTGACATGCGGTGGTTTTGCCGTAATTTTTGCTATAAAAAAGTATCCCAGCGCCACTAGTGCTACTACACCCATCAAAGCACCTGTATGACCAAATCCAGCAATAATGAATCCTACTACAGCATGACCTAAAATAGAAGCTGTTAGCCAAATACCTTGACTCCAAGTGGTTGCATTTTGTAATAATTCTTTAGGTATGATACCGCCTACGATTGTTCCAAAACTAGGCCCTGTGAAGGATCTAATAATGCCAGTACAAAAAACAATAAAGTAGATACATAATGCAATAATCAATGAAGTTTGTTTAGAGGAAGATGTAGTGTCGGTTTGGTCATTCACCATGGATAAGCCCAATAAAATAAGGGCACATAAAAAATATAGAATAACGCCTCTTAAAAGCAGCTTTCTTTTTTCACTGATATCTATTACATGACCTGCATATAATGCTAATGAAACTGCAGGTATTACTTCAGCCAGTCCAATAAGACCTATGGCAAAGGGTTCTTTAGTAAGTTCATAGATCCACCAACCCACAAGTGTGCCCATCATTCTCAAGCCCATGATAAATAAAAAACGACCCAACATTAGATTTCTAAATTCTACCACTTTTAAAGAGGCAAATGGGCTAATGGTTGATATTTTATTAGATTCCATTTTACTAAGTTAAGGTAAACTGAAATAATGTTGTCCCTGATCTAAATCTTTATCTAAAGCATCGGTAATGACTTTTAGATGTGCTTCATTATATATAAAATCGGCATTAGAAGCATCAATATAAATTGTTTTTATAGGATGTTGCTTTATATAGCTTATATAAGTTTCTTGAATTTTAAATAAATAATCATCTGGTATAGATTGTTCAAATTTTCTATTCCTTTTTTTTATGTTCCTTTGTAATTTATTTACAGGAGCGTGTAAATAAATGAGTATATCTGGTGTTACTAATTGTTGAATAAATACATCAAACATTTTTTGATATAATCTATATTCTTCATCGGGTAAATTTACTTTGGCAAACAATAAACATTTTGTGAATTGATAATCTGAAATTATAAGTTCTTGAAATAAGTCATTTTTTTTGATAAGTTCTTGTTGTTGTTTAAATCGTTCTGCTAAAAAAAATAGTTCTAAAGGAAAGGCATATTGTTTTGGATTTTCATAGAACTTGGTAAGAAAAGGGTTTTCTGCAAATTCTTCTAAAACCAATTTCGCATTATAATGCTTAGAGAGTAACTGAGCTAAAGTGGTTTTACCCGCTCCGATATTTCCTTCAATGGCTATATAACGATGATTCATAAAGTCTAAAAAACTAATTTTCAAATATAACAAGCAGTTAATTTATTCACTGCTTTTTTTATGCACAACGGAAGAATCTCCACATTCTTCTAACAATTGCATGTTGGTTTTTAAAAAAATGGGATGTCTAAAATTGGGAGCAATTTCTACTAAAGGTGTTAAAACAAATTTTCTATTGGCAATTTCTGGATGAGGTATAGTTAAGTTTTTAGATTGAATGATATTGTGGTTGAAATATAAAATATCAATATCAATAATTCTAGGACCCAGAGGTATCTCTCTTTTTCTTCCTAAGGAAATTTCAATTTTTAAAATTGTTTCTAATAGCTTTTCGGCATCTAATTTAGTATTTAAAAGTAATGCTTGATTTAAAAAAATGGGTTGATTTTTATAGCCCCAAGGTTCAGTTTCAAAAATAGATGAATAGGCTTCCACTGGTCCACATTGTTGTTCAAGTTGATGTTTAGCTAAATGTAGATTTGCCATTCGATCCCCCATATTGCCACCTATCAATAGGTATACATAATTCATAAGAAGCTTGCTTAAAGTAGCTCAAATATCCATAATTTTACATCGTTGCCCTATTTTAAATGTCTCTTTTTAGAGGCATTAAAAAATCAATATTCAATTTCACATGAAACAGTTTTTTAAAACCTTTTTTGCTTCTTTATTAGCTTTATTTATTTTTAGTATTATTGGTATAGTCATATTAGTATCTCTGGCAGCAGGTTTTTCTAAAGAAGAGCCTAAAATAACAGCTGCTAATTCGGTATTAGTAATTGATATTTCAGAAAATTTTGAAGAGCAAATAAAGTCAGATCCTATTTCAGAAATTGTCAGACAGAAAAAAGGGAAGACACCCAGTTTATCTCAATTAATTGGTTTAATACAGTACGCCAAAAAAGATACTGCAATCAAAGGCATTTATTTGAAATGTGCTCAAAATCCTAATGGATATGCAGCTTCTGAAGAAATTAGAACTGCTTTAACCGATTTTAGAAATTCAAATAAATTTATCATAGCCTACGGTGAAACTATTACTCAAAAAGGATATTGGATAGGTAATGTGGCAAATCAAATTTATACACATCCACAAGGTGGTTTAGAATTTTCTGGATTTAATTATGAACTATTATTTTTAAAAGGCTTATTAGATAAATTGGAAATTAAACCTCAAGTTTTTTACGCGGGTAAATTTAAAAGTGCCACAGAGCCATTCCGATATACACAAATGTCTGATGCCAATAAATTACAAACTGCAGTTTGGTTAAATGCTTTGTACGCTAGCTTTTTACAAAGTATCGTTGAGACAAGAGGTGTAGAATTTGCTCATTTAAAAGCAATCTCTAATGAGGGTAAAATTCAATCTGCCAATGATGCCCTTCATTATAATTTGGTAGATGGATTATTATACGATGATCAAGTAAAAAAATTAATTGCAAAAAAAGTACATGCCTCTAAGCCTCAAGATATTTCTTTTGTAACCATCAATGATTATAGCTCTTCAGTGGCCTTAAGAGGAAATGGAAAAGGAAAAGTGGCAATTGTTTTTGCCAATGGTAATATTGAAATGGGAAAAAGTAGTAATGACGCTATTGCAAGTGATGATTACCGAAAATTATTAGAAGATATAAAAAATGATGCCAGCATTGATGCGGTAGTATTAAGAATAAACTCGCCAGGGGGTAGTGCTTTGGCAAGTGATATTATATGGAGAGAGATTGAATTATTAAAAAAAGAAAAACCAGTTGTGGTTAGTATGGGTGATTATGCGGCTTCTGGTGGATATTATATAGCTTCAGGTGCAGATTCTATCATTGCAGATGCTAATACTATAACTGGATCTATTGGGGTTTTCTCTGTTCTGCCCAATATTGAAGGGTTTATGAAAAATAAATTGGGTATTACTTTTGACAGAGTAAAAACCAGTCAATATGCAGACGTGCCTTCTACCACCAGAACCATGAATACTACTGAGCAAAGATTTATGCAATCAAGTGTAGATAGTGTGTATGAATCTTTTAAATCTAGAGTAGCACAAGGTCGTAAAAAAAGTATTGAGTACATAGATTCAATAGCGCAAGGAAGAGTTTGGATTGGATCTGATGCTGTAAAAATTGGATTAGTAGATAAAATTGGAAATTTAAATGAGGCTATTGCAACAGCTGCAAGAATGGCAAAGTTAAAAGGGTATAGTACTAAATCCTATCCTGAGTCAAAATCATTTATAGAAGAGTTTATTAATGGCTATGAAGACAATGTTAAAACTAAAGCTATTAAAGAAGAAATAGGAGAGGCGCAGTGGCAAATTTTACAACAAGTAAAATCGGTAAAACAAATCATGGGTGAAACCCAGGCACGATTACCTATCTTTGTGGTGAATCATCATTAATTCTATGCGTTCTTATAGTCAATTAACTGCCATGTTAGCTATTACAAAAGCTAGCTTGCGTTCTATTTTTAGAAGTCCATCTGCAGTTATTTTTAGTATTGCATTTCCACTTATATTTATATTAGTATTTGGTTTTTTAAGTAGTGGCGGTAATATTAATGTGACGGTAGCAATGGATAAAAACGCTGACACACTAAATCCAGTATACACTGCTATTAAACAAATTCCTGGATTTAATTTTTTTCAAGCAGACACCTCCAAAATAAAAAGTGAATTATCTAAAGGTCGTATCACTGCTCTTATTTCTATTCAAAAGTCAACGAATCTAAATGCTCCCTATACGATTCAATTGACAAGTTCGGAAGCAGCAAATCCACAAAATATACAATTGGTAAAATCTATTTTGAATGCTGTCATTAGTAAATTGAATCAAGAAAATTTTGTAGGTATACCTACTATGGCAACAGTAAATAACACCATTCAAAAAGTACCCGGGCGTGTATATCGTACTATTGACTTTGTTCTTCCTGGTCAATTGGGTTTTTCTTTACTAAGCGCAGGTGTTTTTGGAGTGGCCTTCTTATTTTTTAATTTAAGGCAACAATTAGTTTTAAAAAGATTTTATGCAACTCCCATTCGAAGGCTCTATATTATATTAGGGGAAGCCTTAAGTAGAGTACTTTTTCAATTATTAACTGCAATCATTATTATAGGTATTGGTCATTTTGCCTTTAAATTTACCCTAGTGCACGGATGGATTACTTTTGCTAATATCATGGCTTTAAGTTTTATTGCACTGCTTCTTTTTATGGGTTTTGGCTTTATAGTTAGTGGTGTTGCTAAAAACGAAAGTAGTATACCTCCATTTGCCAATTTAATTACACTACCGCAATTTTTATTAGCAGGTACTTTTTTTTCTATCGATAATTTTCCATCTTGGATGCAGCCTTTTTGCAAAATTTTACCGCTTACACATTTTAATAATGCCATGCGAAATATTTCTTTTGAAGGAGCTAGTTTAGCATCTCAATGGCCTGATATTTCATTTTTACTGATATGGATAATTGTAGTGTATGCTTTAGCATTTAAAATATTCAAATGGGAATAATGAGGTACCTCAAATTAATTATTGCGAGTATATTCATATTAAGTTTACTCATTATTATTTTTTCATTTCTTTTTCCTTCTAAAGTAATCACTTCTAGAGCAGTGGAAGTAAATACCAACGCAGAAAAAATTGATTATTATACTTCAGATATAAGACATTGGAATGAATGGATGAGCGATTGGAAAGAAAATAAATTATTTTTTGAAAATAATATAGCACATATAGGATCGCAAAGTGTAAGGTTATTAAATAAAACTGAAAATAAAGTTAACTTTGAATGGATAGTTGCAGGACAAAGTCCTTATATAGTTAGTTTTGAGTGGACACTTTTAAAACAAAATACTTATGTGATTCATTGGACTTTTGAACAAAATGTAAAATGGTATCCCTGGGAAAAGTTTCAAACCTTGTTAAATGAAAAAGTGTTAGGAGCAAAAATGGAAATAGAATTACAGCATTTGCAAGAAACTATTCAGTCTTCATCTATGCATTAATCATAGTTTAGTATTATGAAACATTGTTTAGTATTATCTAATAGGCACTTTAGTTAATTTTTCAAGATGTCTATTTTTTAACAATTATTTTCTTTATCTTTTAAATATTGAATGTTTCTTTTAATACCTTTTAATTTAGAACGTAATAAAGGGGATTTTGAGAATCTTTCTTTAAAAGTAGTTTCTTCCATTTGAAGCCATTCATCTTTATTCATGGCTAGTAACCCCTCTAAAGGTTTGAAATGAGCTTCTTGATGCGTTTTACTAAATTTATTCCAAGGACAAACGTCCTGACAAATATCACAACCGAAAGCCCAATCTTGATAGTTTCTATTGGTTTGGATTGCTGCCGCTTTCAATTCTATGGTAAAATAACTTATGCAATGATTCGCTTCAATTGTTTTATCGGGTAATATGGCTTGTGTTGGACAAGCATCAATACATTTTGTGCAAGACCCGCAATAATCTTTGGCAATGGGTGCATCATAAACTAAGGAAAGGTCCACAATTAAAGTTGCAATAAAAAAGAATGAACCTGCTTTTGGTCTAATTAAGTTTCCGTTTTTACCAATCCATCCTGCTCCCGCTAACTTAGCCCATGTTCTTTCTAAAACAGGTGCGGAGTCTACAAAGCCTCTACCTTCTATAGGCCCTATTTTTTTTCTGTAAATATCAAGCAAGTTAAATAATTGAGATCGGATAATTTCATGGTAATCTTCCCCCCAAGCATATTTTGCAATTTTTGCATCCTGATGTGATGCTTGTTCTTGTGAATTTTCATCAGGATAATAGTTTTTTAAAAATGTAATTACCGATTTTGCACCCGGTACTAATTTTCTTGGATCAATTCTTAGATCAAAATTTTTTTCCATATAGGTCATGTCCCCATGAAATCCTTTTTGTAACCAGCTTTCCAATTTTTTCGCATCTTCGGGTAATTCTTTGGCAGCAGCAATACCGCAAAAATCAAAGCCCATCTTAATGGCTTCAGACTTAATAAAGGCTGTATTTGAATATTCGTTCAAAACTAATTTTTAAAGATATTTTGTTTTGATAAAGACATGTAAAAATAGCAGAAAAACCTTGTCAAAACTGACTTTTATGCGGTTTTACTATTTTATTTATGACAATATAACTTAAATCATAGGTTGGCTTTTCTTTTGAATACGTATTCATATAAATAAACAAAATTATGAATTTAAGTCAATATACTATTAAGGCACAAGAAGCTATTCAAGGTGCTCAGCAATTAGCCTATTCTAATAAAGATGCATCTATTGAAACAGTTCATTTATTAAAAGCTATTTTATCAGATAAAAATAGTTCCACAGAATTTCTTTTAAAGAAAAATAATGTGAATCCTATTGTAGTGAATCAAAAAGTGGATAGCCTTTTGCCAAGTATACCTAAGCAATTAACTGGAGAGCCTGCTAGCCAAATTAGTAGAGATGTAAATAGTGTTTTATTAAAAGCCAATAACAATCTTAAAACATTTGGTGATGAATTTATTACAGTAGATCATTTATTAATAGCCTTATTACAAATTAACGATGCTGCATCAAAAATTTTAAAAGATGCAGGTCTTACCGAAAAAGGTCTAATAGCTGCTATTAAGGAGTTAAGAAAAGGAGAAAAAGTACAATCTGCCACTCAAGAAACACAAATTCAAAGTTTACATAAGTATGCCAAAAATTTAAATGATTTGGCTAATAGTGGAAAGTTGGATCCGGTAATTGGTAGAGATGAAGAAATTAGAAGAACCTTACACATACTTTCCAGAAGAAGTAAAAATAATCCCATTTTGGTGGGTGAGCCTGGCGTTGGTAAAACTGCCATTGCAGAAGGTTTAGCTATGCGTATTGTGAATGGAGATGTTCCCGATAATTTAAAATCGAAAATTATTTTTGCATTAGACATGGGGCAATTAATTGCTGGAGCTAAATATAAAGGAGAATTTGAAGAAAGATTAAAAGGGGTCGTAAAAGAAGTATCAGAGAGTGATGGAGAAATTATTTTATTTATTGACGAAATACATACCCTAGTAGGAGCTGGGGGTGGAGAAGGTGCTATGGATGCGGCCAATATATTAAAACCTGCTTTAGCAAGAGGTGAGTTAAGAGCAATTGGTGCTACTACATTGAACGAGTATCAAAAATTTTTCGAAAAGGATAAGGCTTTAGAACGTCGTTTTCAAAAAGTTATGATTGATGAGCCTAGTAAGGAAGATGCTATTTCTATATTAAGAGGACTAAAGGAAAGGTATGAAACACATCATCACGTAAGAATAAAAGATGAAGCTATTATAGCTGCAGTTGAATTATCGAGTAGATATATTACAGATCGGTTCTTACCCGATAAAGCTATTGATTTAATTGATGAAAGTGCAGCAAAACTTAGATTAGAGATGAATTCTATGCCAGAAGAGTTAGATACTTTAATGAGGCAAATTAGACAACTTGAAATTGAAAGAGAAGCTATTAAAAGAGAAAACAATCCAGAACAATTAAAAGCTTTAAATATTGAAATTAGTAATCTAACTGTTCAACAAGATACACTGAAAGCCAATTGGGCCGAAGAAAAAGAGATGGTAGAAAAGGTACAAAGTGCCAAAGCTTCCATTGAAAAATTAAAGCAGGAAGCAGAAGTGGCTGAACGTAATGGAGACTATGGAAAAGTAGCTGAGATTAGATATGGTAAAGTTAAAGAACAGGAAAATAAATTATTAGAGTATACAAAGCTTTTACAAGAAGTAGGAAATAATGGTAAAAGATTAATGAAAGAAGAGGTAGATGCTGAGGATATTGCTGAAAATGTTGCTAAAGCGACAGGCATACCTGTACATAAAATGCTTCAATCAGAGAGAGAAAAATTATTACATCTAGAAGAAGAATTACATAAAAGAGTAGTGGGGCAAGATGAGGCAATTGCTGCAGTTTCTGATGCCATCAGAAGAAGTCGAGCGGGTTTACAAGATCCCAAAAAACCTATTGGTTCATTTATTTTCTTGGGTACCACAGGTGTTGGAAAAACTGAATTAGCAAAAGCGTTGGCTAACTATTTATTTGATGATGACACAATGATGACTCGTATTGATATGAGTGAATATCAGGAGAAGCATGCAGTTGCAAGATTGGTTGGGGCGCCTCCCGGCTATGTGGGCTATGATGAAGGGGGTCAGTTAACTGAATCCGTTAGACGTAAACCCTATAGTGTAGTGTTATTGGATGAGATTGAAAAAGCACATCCAGATGTTTGGAATATTTTATTGCAAGTACTCGATGATGGACACTTGACGGATAATAAAGGGAGAACGGTAAATTTTAAAAATACCATTATAATTATGACTAGCAATATGGGCAGTCATTTAATTCAAGAGGCATTCGAAGGAGTTTCAGAGAAGAATCTAGAACAAAAAATGGAATCATCTAAAGCAGAAGTATTAGCCTTGTTGAAACAAACCATTCGTCCTGAATTTTTAAATAGAGTAGATGAAATTATAATGTTTTCTCCTCTATTACAAAAACAAATGTCTGCTATTGTTAAAATACAATTGAATAATTTAAAAACATTAGTGGCAGAGAATGGTATTGATGTAACATTTAGTGATTATTTAGTAGCCTATTTATCGGACCAAGGTTTTGATATGCAATTAGGCGCTAGACCTCTAAAAAGATTAATTCAAAAATTACTGGTGAATGAATTTAGTAAGAAAATATTAAGTGGTGAAATTGATAAATCGAAAAAGGTAATGATTGATGTTTTTGATGGTGTGATTGTATTTAGAAATGAAGGTTAAAAAAATAATGTAGGGGTTTGGTTTTTGAAATATTGTATAGTACTTGTATATTTGAACATAGTATTATAAATTTTTCAAATACTTATGGCGAATACTAAACAGGCTGCAGTGGGTTTCATTTTTACAACAATTTTAATTGATGTAATTGGTTTAGGTATTATTATACCTGTAGTTCCCCAGTTATTACAACATTTATTAAATATTACTGACAGGTCGAATATTAGTGCAATTTCAAAACCTGCTATGTACTTAACTTTTATCTATGCGGCAATGCAATTTATTTTTGCACCCATATTAGGAAGTTTAAGTGATCATTATGGACGTAGGCCCATCTTACTTTTTTCTTTGTTGGGCTTTGGTTTGGATTATATCTTTTTAGCATTTGCACCTACTATTTCTTGGTTATTTGTAGGAAGAACCATATCTGGCATTACTGGTGCGAGTATTACAACTGCAGCAGCTTATATGGCAGACATAAGTGATGAAACATCTAGAGCAAAAAATTTTGGAATGATTGGTGCTGCTTTTGGTATTGGCTTTATCATTGGACCCCTGTTGGGAGGACTATTAGGCGAAATTGGTCCAAGAATTCCTTTTTTAGTTGCTGCAGGATTGGCTTTAATTAATGCTTTATATGGTTATTTTATACTGCCTGAATCTTTGGATAAAGAGCATAGAAGAACCTTTGATATCAAAAGAGCTAATCCTATTGGTTCTCTAAAAAATTTAAATAAATATCCTGCAGTTTTTGGATTAATTATCTCTCTATTGTTTATCTATATTGCTTCTCATTCTGTACAAAGTAATTGGAGTTTTGCCAATATTAGTAAGTTTGGTTGGACACCAAAAATAATTGGTATTTCTTTAGGTATCATTGGTTTATTGGTGGGGTTAGTGCAAGGGGTTTTAATTCGATATATTAATCCAAAATTAGGTAATGAAAAAAGTGTTTATTATGGTATTAGTTTATATGCTATTGGTTTAGTTTTATTTGCTTTTGCTTCGCAAACATGGATGATGTTTTTATTTTTAGTGCCTTATTGTTTGGGAGGTATCTCAGGACCTGCATTGCAAGCTTTAATATCAACACATGTTCCTAAAAATCAACAAGGAGAATTGCAAGGCTCATTGACTGGTTTACAAAGTTTAACTTCTATCATAGGCCCACCAATGATGATTGGCCTTACATCCTATTTTTCAATTAAGAACTCTGCTCAGCATATTTTTTTTCCTGGAGCTGCATTTTTATTAGGGGCTTTTTTTATGCTTCTCAGCGCTCTGGTAGCTTATTATGTCTTAAAACATGATACTAGCTCACCAAAGCTGTAGAATCTTGCCTTATAATGCTTTACTGTCGTTATATTTGTAACTAAATTATGTGAAATATGACGACGCCCTTAATGGCTCAATTAAAAGAGACTTCTTCATTCATACAATCCAAAATTCAACCCACAGCCAAAACAGCTATCATATTAGGTAGTGGACTTGGAAACTTAGCTTCTCAAATTAAAATCGAATTCGAAATACTTTATACCGATATACCTCATTTTCCTGTGAGTACTGTTGAGGGTCATAAAGGAAGGCTTATTCTAGGTCATTTAAATGGTGAAAAAGTATGGGTGATGGAAGGGCGATTTCATTTTTATGAAGGATATTCACCTATGCAAGTGGCTTACCCCGTGCGAGTACTAAAATTATTGGGGGTCCAAAATTTAATATTATCAAATGCAGCAGGAGGTGTGAATCCTAATTTTAAAGTAGGAGATTTGATGATAATTAAAGATCATATAAGTTTATTTACAATAAATCCATTGATAGGGAAAAATGAAAATGAATTAGGTACCAGATTTCCAGATATGAGTGAGCCCTATGCTTTAGATTTTATAGAAAAAGCAAAAAATATTGCAAGTCAACATCAAATAAAGGTACACGAAGGTGTGTATGTAGGTGTAACGGGACCCACTTTTGAAACAAGAGCAGAATATAAATTGATAAAAGCCGTAGGCGGGGATGTAGTAGGTATGAGTACTGTACAAGAAAATATTGCTGCAGTGCATGCGGGTATGAAAGTGTTTGCCATTAGTGTGGTGACCGATTTAGGTATAAGAGAAGACAATAATACCATTACACATCAAGAGGTATTGGAAGCAGCCCATGCTGCAGAGCCAAAATTAACATTAATCATAAGTGATTTAGTAAAACATATTTCATGATTTAATTGAAAGTATGCTCTTATCTAAACGCATTTTATTCATAACTTTTTTAATTTTCTTGATTTATTTGAAATCAAGTGCGCAAAATTTTGGAAATACTTTAAGGCCTATTGGAAGATCAAATGCCAACTCACAAAGTACCGACTCTTTACAAAAAAGAGATCAAAATGCCGATTCTATAACTATATTTTATAAATGGTATAATACCAATGATATAAAAAAACTTGATTCTAGTATCAATGATTTTTTTGTTCATTACCCCTTACCTTACACAAGTTATAATTTAGGAAATTTGGGTACCGCTTCAAAGTCATATTTGTTTTCTACACAAAACAAAGGAGGTTTTGATGCAGGCTTTCATGCTTACGATGCATATTCTTATACTTTAGCCGCGACCCCTTTTTATCAAACCACCCGACCCTATACAGAGCTAGGATATTTAATTGGCCCTAAAGCTGAACAATTAATTGAAGTAAAACATACGCAAAATAAAACACAACAATTGAATTTTTCTTTTGAATATAGGTTTAGTAATTCTCCGGGTAATTTAAAAAATCAAAATGCAAATTTGAATAATATGCGCATTACTGCACATTTTCAATCGAAGCGAAAAAGATATGAATCTTATTGGATCATGCTTGCCAATAAAGCGGCTTCCTCTGAAAATGGTGGTTTAGTAAGACCCTCTTTATTGGATAGTTTATCACTGAATAACCCCTATGAATTAGAGACAAGATTGGGGGTGAGCGGAGCCTCTTTCCGTAATCCTTTTAATACAAGTATAGCAACAGGCTCTACCTATAAGAATAATACTTATTTGTGGCGTCAAACTTATGATTTTGGCCAAAAAGATTCTATTGTTAAAGATACAGTTGTAATACATTTATTTTATCCAAGATTAAGATTTCAAAATGAGATTAAAATAGAAACTAGTCAATTTCTTTTTGAAGATAAAACAGCCAATGAAACAACCTATTTGCAATACTTTAATTATGTGTATAAGCCTACGACCAATTTAAAGTTTCTTGATAATTGGAATAGAGTTTCTAATGATTTTAGTTTAATAAGTTATCCAGAAAAAAATAATGCTAATCAATTTTTACAATTGGGGTCCGGTTATGCACATATAACAAATTCTTCATTAGGTGTGCAAACATGGTCAAATTACGATATTTATGGATTTGGTACTTATAAAAATAAAACTAGAAATCAAATTTGGGATTTACTTGCTTCTGGTAAATTATATATCAATGGTTATCACGCCGGAGATTATGATGCATTATTTTATTTATCTAGAATTTTAAATACCAAAGGTAACTACTTGAAAATTTCATTTCAAAATACTAATCGAACACCTTCCACTAATTATTTAGGATTGACTCAATTTCCTATTTATGCTTTAGTGAGTAGCCAAAAAGAAAATACATTAGATATGAGTGGTGAGGCGGGGAATGCTAATACAGGATTTAAATTTTCTTGTAAGTATCAGTTAATTAATAACTATAATTATTTTTCTTCAGGTTACCAGCCAACAATCTATTCAAAACCCATTAGCTATATAAGTAGTTTATGGGCAAACAAATTTAAACTTAGTAAGTATTGGAATTGGTATAATGAAACTACTATGCAAGTGGTGGATGCGACAGCCCCAATTCATATCCCCTTTATTATATCAAGACAAAGAATTGCTTTTGAAGGAAATTTTTATAAAAATTTAAATCTTTCAACAGGCGTAGAGTTTATTTACCATTCCGATTTTAAAGCAGATAACTATATGCCATTAACAGGTCAGTTTTATTTGCAAAATAGCTATATGCTTCATAATAGACCTACTACCAACGCTTTTTTACATTTTATGATTAAACGTCTGAAAGGCTATATTAGGCTTGAAAACTTGAATACACTAATTCCGACAAGTAGTTCACTAGGAAACACTTATAACTTTTCTGCTCAAAATTACCCTGGTACGGGTACTTGGTTTAGGGTGGGTATATGGTGGAATTTTATTAATTAAGTAATTTTTCTTTTTTATAAGCCTTTGGGTATTCATTAAAAAAAGAATGTACCTTTGTATTAATGAAAAGGGGACTCATTATATTCTTGGTTGTATTATATTCAGTAGCAAGTATAGGGGCCACTGTAACTACCCATTTTTGTGCTGGTACTGTTAAAAAGTGTAAATGTGCGAAGGCTGCAAAAAAAGACTTATGCTGTTCTGAAAAAACGGTGTATTTAAAATCTCAAGACAGCCATCAGACTCAACCAAGTGCTAATAATTTTGTCAAGAAAGTAAGTCTTCCTATTGTACCTATTATTTATTCTATTGACACAAATTCCTTTTTTGTCCTTCAAAATAATACTATTATTTCTTCGAAGGCAATGGTCTATACTGGACCGCCCTTGTTTAAGTTCATTTGCCTTTATTTAATTTAATTTTATCTACGAGGTAATTCATTGAAAAATGAAATGCAATTCAATACTCCTTTTTATGGGGTATTGTACCTCTGAATGCTGAAAGTATTTTGAATCTATTAAATTCCTTAATTAATTATTAAAATAACTTAAAATGAAAACTATGAAAAATTTAAAAACTTTGGTACTAGCATGTTTATTAATATGCAGTTTTACTTCTCAAGCACAAACTTCTACACAAATTAAAGTAGCAGGGAATTGTGCAATGTGTAAAGCACATATTGAGAAAGCTGCAAAGCAAGCAGGTGCCTCTAATGCTAATTGGGACAAAGTAGCTAAAGTCTTAAAAGTAAGTTTCGATGCCACAAAAACTTCAACAGATAAAATTGAAGAGGCGGTTGCAGCAGCTGGATATGATACAGAGCATAAAGTAGCAAGTGATGATGCTTATAGTAAGTTGGATGAATGCTGCCAGTATGATAGAGTTGCAAAAACTTCAGTAGCCAAAAACTCAATTAAAGAAAATGAAAGTTGTTGCAAGCCTGGGGCTAGTTGTTGTAATAATGGTGTAACCTGTAAAAAAGGAATGTCCAAAAATGGTAAAAATAGTAGTTGTTGTAAGAAAGATGCTTCATGTTGTAAAGACGGAGCTTGTTGCAAATAAAATATTTATATATGAAATCTATTTTAGTAGGACTATTTTTATTTTTTAGTGTTCAACTGACTGCACAGGTGCAGTCAGTTGAATTAGTAGCCAGTGGATTAACTTGTTCTATGTGTTCAAAAGCAATTTTTAAATCATTATCTGCATTAGATTTTGTTTCTGAGGTGAAAGTAGATATTGAAAAGTCGAGTTATAATTTAACATTTAAGTCAACTAATGATGTTAAAATTGATCAAATTAGAGATGCTGTTTATGATGCTGGCTTTGCAATTGAAACTATGTGGTTCACCGCAGTATTTCCTAGTAAACAAGCCGTAAAAAATGAAACTGTATCATTAAATGGTTATCAATTTAAATGGGCACTTGCTACAAATAAAAGTATTAATAGCCCTCAAAAGGTGACTATTGTAAATAAAGAAATATTACCTACGGAAGGAGTCTATCTTATAAAGTTTTAATTTTTTTATGAATTAAAAAATAAACTTTATCTTTCAGAGATTTACTATTTTTTTGCTACAAAAAATTTAGGTAATACCATTTAAAAAAATTACTATGGTTTTTAAAAAAACCTTTATTTATTTGTTTTTTATAATTAGCTTCTGCTTGTTACATAATGTACTAAAGGCACAAGAGTTATATGTATTGACTGAGCCAGCAAGTACGATGCCAGCTAGGTCTTTAATTATTAAACAAGCTTACTCAAATATGAGTGGGCAACAGGCAGTTAATAATTTTTATACACAATTACAATGGGGGCTAAATAAAAAATGGATGGCTCATGTAGGTACTAATTACAGCTCTTGGGATTTCTACACTCAATATCGTTTCTTTAGTAAAGATGCTTTGTACCAACATCTTAGAATGGCAATCTATTTTAAATCGATACAATCTTCCAAAAACGCCATAAGTACTAATGCTATTTTGTTGGATGGAGAAGAATCGGTTATGCAAACGGGAATTATTATTACAAAATTAAAACATAAATGGGCAAGTTCTTTTAGTATAGGGCCTATGTTGAAGAGAGAAGCACTTGCTCAAAATGGTGCAGCAGGAGTACAGTATAGTTTTTCAAATGGTTTTCTTATGTATCCTAAAACCTATTCTTCTTATAGCCAAACAAATGTGAATTTTTATATTGAGTGTATTGGTCAAAGATTATTTTCATCAAATGCGCATTATTTGGACATTGCACCTGCTCTTCAGTTCATTTTTAATAGTCAAGCAAAATTAAATTTAAGTTATAGATTACCTATAGTGAATCAAACAAATAGACTTACCTATAATACTGCCAATATTAGTTGGGATTATCTCTTCTTTAATGCTTTACCCAAAAGAAAAGTATCTAAAAATAAATAGTATTTGAATACATCAGAAGTTGTAGTAATTAACTGGAAAGATAAATTTATTTATGTTTCCAGTTAATTCTTCTACCCACAAAACATTTTACATTTAAACCATTTGAACTTTCAGTGAGCCCCTCTCCAATACCAAAATTAAATTCATACAAGGGGTGTAAAAAAAGATCAATCACTGCATACAATTGATGTTGTTGATTTGGCAGTTTATAGGGGCTTAGTAGTTTTCCAGTATTGCCATAATATTCAAGCCCAATGCTAGCTTTTTTTGAACTAGCATAAGCATATTTAAAATTAGGTTCAAATTCAACTTCATTGTTGGAGAAAGAAACGCCAAGAGTAGGATTAAATGACCAATAATGATTACCTATGGTTTTATCAAAAATGGGTCTAATTTCAGTGCCCCATTCTTTTTCATTGGTAAAAGGATCTTTATCAAATCCAAATTCTGTGGATAAGCTAACTCCAATGGGCCAATTCCAACTGTCTGGTGCTTTCACTCTAGGCCTAATATGAGAACCTGTATATTGTAACTTTCCATTATTATCGTAGGTGAAAATATAAAAACCTAATTCAAAATCATTACTTAGACCACTTGTGATTTCTATGGTTTCCAACAAAGGATGATATCTTTCATTTGCTTTTGGGCCTTTAAATGTATAATTAGAATGCAGTTCAATAATAGTAGTATATTTTGGAATGGTAGCAGAGCCGTATACCTGAATCTCACCTGCATCTTGAGCTTTCACATTTTGAAGCAGTAAACACAAATAAAAAAATAATATAAATCTATTCATTATAAATCTGGATATTGAAATTCTAATTTTAGAGAAGTAGTTCATTTTTATAACTTTTGGGCAAAACTAAGACATTTCAAAATAGGCAAGACTACCGCCTACCCATTGTTTATCTTTATTATAATCTACCCCTATCATCTTACCCTTACTTAATCGAGCTAAATTCATTGTTGCTATGTATTTTTGACTTTTTTCATCCCAAAAATAGAACAATCTTATTTCAGCTTTGGCAGGACCAGTGGGGGTGTCAATACAATTAGCATACTCCACTTTTTCTTGAATAATCCACTCATCCATATTTTTTAATTTATCTATATCCGATGTTTGAATGTCAATAATAACACCTTGGCCAGCAAAGGAGAAAAGAGGTTTGAGAATAAATTTTTCTAATTCAAATGTTTTCAATTCAATGCTATTTGCAAATAGGGTAGTGGGTATGTATTTATGTTTTAAAAATGGAAGTAAGAACTTACTTATTCTAAAAAAATGATGAGGGTGCGTTACCCATTCAATCTCTAATGGAGTTTGAAGTAGGGCTCCTTTTTCTTGTATATCTTGACTTTGATTTTTTAATTCGTCTAAAACAATTCTATTAAATATTCTATCTATTTTTATTTTTTTTCCATTTTTTAGATAAAAGAGTTTATTGCCTTCTACAAAAATTTCACTGAGGCAAATTATAGGTATATTAAAATACTTTTCAGTACAATAAAAATCAATTCTTGTTTTTTGTTGATGTGGTAAAATTTCTAATAAAACAGTATGCTTATTGGGTTTATTCAAAATAGTATCTAAATGACTTTTGTATTTTTTTTCATTATAGCCGTTTATATAAGGGCTAAATGGCATTGGTAGGGTATAGTTTTTTTGTAAGCATTTATGATGTAATATTTCAAAAGCAAATAAAGACGGAAATCCTTGTAGTTCAATTAGGGCAGGCTCCCACTTATTATCTTTGTTTAAGGTTATCGCAAAATCCATAATAATGCAATCAGGTAAAGCAGTCTCGTTGGGGAAAATAGCACAATATTTTAAAGCTTTTTCAGTTATTGCTTTAAATGGGTGAGACTGAATCACGCTATTGACATAATCTCCGGTATCAAGCATTTTTTGTAAAAAAGTTTTTTCTATAAAAATGGGAGTCTCTGCAACTCTAAAATCTAATGCATGGGGGAAGGCCTTTTCAAAGGAAGCTAGATAATTTTTGTAAGCGCTGTCTGAGAAATTTTTATTGAAGGATTGTCTAGGAGCTTCCATCATAAGATCTGTGATTTAGCTTTTAATGCTTTGTCTAAAAAATTGGGAATGATAGTATGATAGGTTGACTTAATTTTTTGAGGGTCATTTAAATTTTCAATCATCCTATCCCATTTTTCGATTCCAAACTCTTCTACCATAGAAGATTTAATTTTATCTTCATTGAAATAATTTAATAAAATATGGTACTCTCCCTCTGGATGAAATTGAACACCCGCCATGTTTTCATTAAATTGAATGCCCATGATGGCGCGCTCTAATGGTACTTCAGGTCTTATTTTTTCCAGACAGGTTATGCTTGCACCCATATCATTTATTAATGTATCGTTGGGTTCTGTAATTTGATAAAACCTGCTTTCTAAAGTATAAAAAGGATCTTCTAAACCTTGAAATAAATCATTTTTCTCTAAAGGGTGAACAGGTAGAATACCTATTTGTCTTGATTTCCTTAAACTAATTTTTCCTAGATTAAAGTGTCTACATGCAATTTGAAAACTATGACATATTAAAAAAACAGGTTTTTTTAATGTCCACATTTGATCTAACCAAATGGTATATAAAGTGTCCCACTGTTCTCCTACTGAATCTAATGGTGAACCAGGCCCCCCAGTAGAAATATAGGCATCAAAGTTATGATCTGGAATTTCGCAACAATTTCTTAGTTTAAATATTTGATATTCGTAACTAGTATTTCTGTCCTGACTCCAATGGGATAATAATAATTCTATGCAATCCATTCCCACATTGGCATTTCCATCATACATATCAATGATAGCAATCCTTAAATGGGGAGTGGACATTATAGATAACTTAAATTTGTTTTTGGAGTCAAAGCCAATAAAGTCTCATACATTAATTGAATAGTATCAATTATATCTTTTTTATGAATCATTTCTACTGTCGTATGCATATACCTTAATGGAATTGAAATTAATACAGAGGGACATCCGTCATTGGCATATGCAAAGCTGTCGGTATCCGTACCAGTGCTTCTACTTAAAGTTCGAAATTGAATTGGAATTTTTTTGGCTTGAGCTGTGGTTTCTACAATTGCCAATAATTTATTGTGAATGGCGGGTGCAAACGCTAAGGAAGGCCCTTTTCCACATTGTATATCACCTTCAATAGCCTTATTGATCATGGGAGTGTGCGTATCGTGTGTAACATCGGTTATAATGGCAATATTGGGTTTAATTCGACGCGCAATCATTTCTGCGCCACGTAAACCAATTTCTTCTTGTACTGCGTTTACAATGTAAAGTCCGTAAGGAAGCTTCTTTTTATTTTCCTTCAAAAGTCTTGCAACTTCTGCTATCATGAATCCACCCACTCTATTATCGAATGCGCGACCTATTAAGAAGTCGTTTGCTAATTCATCTATACCTTCTTGATAAGTTACTACTGCTCCAATATGAATACCTAGCGCTTCCACTTCTTTTTTACTTCTTGCACCACAGTCTAAGGTTAATGTGTCCACTTTTGGTTGTGGTTCTTTTTGTTCGGGATTACTTAATCTAGTATGAATAGCAGGCCATCCAAATACAGCTTTTACAAGTCCTTTTTTTCCATGTATCCAAACACGCATGGAAGGGGCAATTTGATGATCTACTCCTCCATTTCTTTTTACATAAATCAAACCTTGATCATTGATATAATTAACAAACCAACTAATTTCATCAGCATGTGCTTCAATGACTACTTTAAATGATGCATTAGGGTTAATTACGCCCACGGCTGTTCCATAGGGGTCACTAAAAGTAGTGTCTACATAATTTTTTAAATAATCTAACCAAATTTTCTGACCACTCGTTTCAAATCCCACAGGAGAGGGGTTATTGATATAATTTTTTAAAAATTCATAAGAAGTGGGACTTATTAATTCTTTTTTTGTTTTTGAAACAGGTTTTTTTGATCTTGACTTTGCCATAAAAAGTATTTAAAGTTGACTCCTGCAAGATAGCACTAATTAAGCTATTTTTAAAAAGGCTTTCTTCCCCGCATTCTAATAATTTATTAATATTTTTGTAATTCTAAATTATACAATTGTTACAACCACCCATAGATACAAATACTTTATGGAATCTCGCTCCAAATAGCTTTATGGAGACTAGTAAGTTAATCTATCAGTGGCAGATACAACACAATGACGTATACAAACAATGGGTAGCACTGAATTCATCGGATGCGATTGCCTTTTTGCCCATTTCTTTTTTTAAAACTCAATCTATTTTTATTGGTGAGCAGCCTTTGCAATTTTTTGAAAGTAGTGGTACTACTCAGGATATAAAAAGTAAACATTGGATACAAGATTTAAGTTTGTATGAATCCAGTTTTTTAAGAGGTTTTCAATTAGTGTATGGAGATCCCAGTCAATATTGTATTATTGGTTTACTACCTTCTTATTTAGAAAGAGAGCACTCCTCGTTAGTTTATATGGTAGATGCATTAATAAAAGCATCGGGACACCCTCAAAGTGGTTTTTATTTGAATGATTTCACAAAGTTGAATGCTGTTTTACAAAACTTAGAAAAACAAAGGCAAAAAGTTTGGTTTATAGGTGTAAGTTTTGCCTTAATTGATTTTGCTCTTTCATTTGCTCAACAATTGCAATCAACTATTGTTTTAGAAACTGGAGGAATGAAAGGAAGAAAAGAAGAAATAACTAGAACCGAATTACATCAAATATTAAAAGAAAAGTTAGGCGTATCTCAGGTTCATTCAGAATATGGAATGACCGAACTATTTAGTCAAGCCTATGCCATTGAAGAGGGTATATTTAAATGTCCACCATGGATGAAAGTAATGGTAGCTGACCAAGATGATCCCTTCACAGTTAAAGAAAGGGGAAAAGGGATATTACATATAATTGATCTAGCGAATATTTATAGTTGTTCTTTTATTGCTACCGAAGACATTGGTGAGGTTTTTGATGATGGTAGCTTTACAGTGCTTGGAAGAATAGATGCAAGTGCAAGAAGAGGTTGTAGCTTGCTGCTAGTGGAATAGTGAGCTCATTATCTTATACCGCCTATGTAAATGACTATTTGAATAGATTATTATTCGTTTTATTGACCGATATATATATCTTAAATATCTAAAAGACTTTTTTCCGATTCTATCATTTTTTCTAATAAAGGAATATAAGAAGGCTCTAATCCGTAGTTATACTGTCTTTTATCTAATGTGTCTCTGGTTTTCACAATTAATGGTAAGGGCTGCTGGGTAGAGAGTTTGTACTTTTGATTAATTTTTAAAAAGTGATCACTTCTACTTTTATTTTGAGTAAGTACATCTTTGTTTTGTACTCCTATGATTTTATTAATAAGCTTTGTAGAAACCACTTCTCCTTTTTGATGATGTAAATATAAAACTTGAATAAGTTCTTTTTCTATAATTGTAAGGGAATGGTAAAAATTATAATTTAATCGAGCAGTAACTTCTTTGGGAACTTTTTTCTTTCTTTGACGGTATATTATAAAAAATATACCAAAAGCTATTAATAAAGTTATTGAAACATTGGGAGTAAAATAAGGTATTACTTTATTAAAGAAAAAATGAGCCAATGGGTTCTCAATTTTATAAATGTAGCTACTATCATTAAGGTCTATATCATTGGCACTTATATATGAAGTTGTATAAGTAAGTTTATTATTGGTATTTAACTTTATAAAGTATATGGTATTTCCGAGATTAAATTGAAAAGATTCATAATTTTCTTTAGAATTATAAAAACTCAACCAAGCCTGTTTCATAGCTAAGTTTTTATTAGTATTTAATTTACCATATATATTTTTTTTAAAGTCAAGCCAAAAAAAATCTAAGGAGTTTTGAAAAATGAGTAAATCTCCTAAGTTATAATGAGAATAATTTGCGAATTGTAAATCCTTAACCAATTGAGGATTGGTAGCTCCTAAGTTTGTCCATGTTCTTTTTCTAAAGTCAAATTCAAAGCAACTATCAGAGGTAGTTAAAGAAAAATCATTTGGTATATTTTTAAAATCTATCGATTTTGTTGTGAATAATTTATGAGCTCCAGTATCAATTTTGAATTTTATAATATTGTCAAAATCATTATAGGCTTTTACAACTGTATTACTGGGTAATAATTCCCATTCGTGTGTTTTAGGACTAAAATAGGTTATGATACCTCTTATATTCCAAAAGCCAGTTCCTCCGTATTGAAAAATGGTATCATTTAGTAGGAAAGTAAAAGACTGAAAATTAACTCCTGAATGCATAGTGGAATCAATTCTATGTAGATAGTAATCGTTATTATTTTTCTCAAGTGTATATAAATGTCCAAGACCTAGGGGATGAATCCAAATTTGCTTTCCTTTTTTAATAAGAGCAATATTTCTGAACTCTTTGGAATTGAAACCAAAAGTAAAAAGTTTACTATTTAGCTGAATTTCTAATGTATTTACACTGTCCTGAGTTAGTATATTTAGAAAGTCAATTTCATGTTGCTTAAATGGGTAATTCACCTTTTTATCTTGTGAATGAGCAGCCATTCCGAAAATTGTTAATACAACAAAGAGTACTCTTTTTATAATTTTCATGATACTAAGTTACTAGAAAAAATAGAACAAGTAA
>CAZWTV010000020.1:0-23116 GCA_964637225.1 uncultured Sediminibacterium sp. | reverse complement strand
GGGGATAACAGGCTGATCTTACCCAAGAGCTCATATCGACGGTAAGGTTTGGCACCTCGATGTCGGTTCGTCACATCCTGGGGCTGGAGAAGGTCCCAAGGGTTCGGCTGTTCGCCGATTAAAGTGGCACGTGAACTGGGTTCAGAACGTCGCAAGACAGTTCGGTCCCTATCTGTGGTGGGCGTTAGTAAATTGAGTGGACATGCTCTTAGTACGAGAGGACCGGAGCGTACGTACCGCTGGTGTATCTGTTGTGCCGCCAGGTGCAATGCAGAGTAGCTATGTATGGCCAGGATAAACGCTGAAAGCATCTAAGCGTGAAACCTTCCACAAGATGAGTTTACTTTTAAGGGTCGTCAAAGACTATGACGTTGATAGGCTATAGATGTAAAGCTAGTAATAGCAAAGTCGAGTAGTACTAATTGCCCGTAAGCTTTATTTTTTTTTCTATTATTGATTTTAATCCAATATGTAAATTATTGTTTTATCCGTTTAGTTTTCAAAACTAAGCATCCGATAAAATTACCGTCTTAAGGTGGTTTTGCCGGGGGTGTTCACCTCTTCCCATTCCGAACAGAGAAGTTAAGTCCCCCATGGCCGATGGTACTTGGGTTTTCCTGGGAGAGTAGGTAGCTGCCTTATTTATTAAAGATCCTCATCATTTATTTGGTGAGGATTTTTTTTGTCCCTACTTGAGTAAAATAAAAAAGTCAAGGGTGGTTTGTTAACTTTTCACTATGTAGCAGATATGATTTATTTCTTTTTTGCTAGTACCATCCAATCCCAAGGCTGGGGCTCTTTTAGCCATTTTGGTGGTTTATGAAATTCTGTAGTCCATGTATAATTTATCTTTTCTATTTTTTTGACAGCAAATCCTTCTAAGTTTAATAATAGCTCTAGCTCTTCTTTTAAAAAATGTTTTGTGGGAACGTCATCAATATCGGTTACACCTTCTTTCATAAATTGAATTTGGCTTATGGCTCTTTTACCAGAGGGAAGTTGGTCATTCTTTGCGTCATCAACATTGTATTTATTGGCTACAATATGACTGAATAATTTTGATTCTAAAGAGGGCACTACCAAAACCAAGTCTCCTCCTTTTTTAATGAATGAGGCCATATGTTTAAAAAATAAATTTCTCTTTTTTAATGAAGAAGTGAGAATAGCATTTATGCAAATGGCAGCATCATATTTTTTAATTTTTATTGAATTAGCGGACATGTCTACTCTTTCATAACTTATGTTGGAGTAATGGGAATATTTTTTAGCAGCAATTTTCAAATTGTTATTGGAAATATCAATGGCGTGAACTTTTCCGAAAACAGGTGCTAGCACAGGCATCCACTTACCCACAGCGCATCCTATGTCAATTACTGATTTTTTTGAACTAGCAAAGCTTAAAATAGATTTTACAATTTTTCCGGATGTATCGTTTTGTAACACATCAAAAATTTCTGTCTCATAGGAAGGTGCAATTTTTTCCCAGTATCCTTTTTCCATATTTTGTTTAGTGGTTTAGCTTATGATATTCCTAAGTTAAAAAATTAAGGGCAAAAAAAATCCCTTCCGCATGTACGGAAAGGATTTTGTAATGTATTGTAACGGTTAAGTTGTGTACAGTTTATTAATATCTGTTGTATTCACCACCTCCACCATTTCCACCACGGTCACGGTTATAACCACCGCCAGTACCGCCGCGATTGAATCCACCGCCGCCGTTACCGCCGCGATTAAATCCACCACCACCATAAGGCTTTTTCTTGAAGGTTCTTTCGCCTTCAGGACGTGGAGTTGACTCGTTAACTACGATGTTACGACCCAACATTTCAGTGTCGTGAAGTTGACTGATGGCTGCGCGAGCTTCGTCATCGTTAGGCATTTCAACAAAACCGAAGCCTTTGCTTCTGTTGTTGTTAAATTTGTCAGTTACAATTTTTGCACTTGCTACAGCACCAAATGGAGTAAACAAGTTCTCTAGATCTTCGCTAGTCATACTCCAGCTAAGATTTCCAACATAAATGTTCATGTTCTTTTTAAATTAAGTGATCTAATACTAATTGAAGTAATTCTTCATTAGGACACCGAAGATAGTGATTATAACTACAATTCCACTATTTATGCACTTTTTTCATGGTTCTTGTGCATAAAACAGGCCTAAAATTCAATAAAAAACCCCTTCCATAGGCTTGGGAGGGGTTTTTGACGGCTTTAAAGCCATAAAAATGTGTGGAAGGAGAAGTTTTTTGCTAATTAAGCCTCAGCTCCAATCTCAATATCAATTTCAGTAGTTTGACCATTACCGAAGTCAATAGTAGCTTTGTAGCTACCCGTTTCTTTAATGTCGTCTTGTACTGTTATTCTTCGTCTGTCAATCTCGTATCCTTTTTGATCACGAATACCTTGTGAAACTTGTAATGAAGTTACTCTTCCAAATATTTTATTATTCGCACCTGTTTTAGCGGTTAACTTAACAGGACTTGAAGTTAATAAAGTAATGACTTTAGTAATTTCAGCTAACATAGCTGCTTCTTTCTTTGCTTTTACTTTTAAACGTTCTTCTTGTTGCTTTACATTAGCAGGTGTTGCTTCTATGGCTGCTTTTGTTGGAAATAGGAAGTTGCGAGCATAACCGTTTTTTACGTTTACGATTTCGTCTTTACCACCTAAATTGTCTACATCTTTAATTAAGATAACTTGCATAATAATTGTTTTAGTTCCCAAGAGCCCAGCAATTTAGTTGCTGTCACTCGCCGAGGTCATAATAATGTGACCGCGAGATTAGGGATGGTTTACTAATATTTTGTCTATTTAAATAAATCAGTTACATAAGGTAGTAAAGCCATTTGACGTGATCTTTTAATAGCGTCAGCTACTTTACGTTGATATTTTAAAGAGTTTCCAGTCAAACGACGAGGTAACATTTTACCTTGTTCGTTTAAGAATTTCTTTAAGAACTCAATGTCCTTATAGTCTACATATTTGATACCATATTTTTTAAAACGACAGAATTTCTTCTTTGGTTTTTCCTGCTTAATCGCGGTAAGGTATTTGATTTCATTCTTTGCCATTTGCTAAAAATTTAATTAAGCCTCAACTGCTTTGTGAACAGGGAAACCGCCGTTTCTCTTAATGTGGTTGTACTCAACTGCGTACTTGTCAAGTTTAGTAATCATATGACGCATGATTTGTTCGTCACGTAAGAACTGCACTTTTAATTTTTCGTTAAGAGTTGCAGGACCAGTGAATTCTAGTACCCAGTAGATACCAGTTGTTTTCTTATCGATTGGATAAGCAAGTGATTTTAAACCCCAAGGATTAGAGGCTACAGTATCTCCACCATTTTCTTTGATGAAGTCTTGGTATTTTTTCTGAGCAGATTTGAAATCATCTTCAGATAATACCGGTGTGAAAATCACCATTAATTCGTAATTGTTCATTACTTGAATTTTTTGGTTAAATAATTGGTTTTTCCCAGTGGACATTTCGATTACTCGAAACGAATCTGCCAAAACAGATTTGGGAGGGCAAAGGTAGGCTATTTTAAAGGTTTTTCGGCATTTTTTGGCTTAAAAATTAAAGCCACAGGGAAATGGTCGCTGTACCCACCTCTAAACCGGTCTCCGTTGTATGTTCTTTTCGGGTAACCCTGGTATCTGCCCTGGTTTTCAATCATAGTGGGATTGTTGTAAATGATTGGTTTGTAATAGTTTAGATGGTTAAAATTCTTTGATTCTGATAAGGGACTAACAATGTTTTTATTTGTTTTGGCATCTGGCCAGTTTTGACTCAATAAAATTTGATCAAATAAACTCCAAGTATCATTAAATGCAATACTTCCAAAACCATTTTTAAAGAGGGATAGGAAAGGGTTTTTAAGCCCCAGGTTTTTAATACTGCTGTTGTTGGGATTATCATTAAAGTCACCCATCACAATAAAAGTAGCATTGGGGTCAGTTAAAGAGACACTATCAATAATTTTTTTACAAACTTTTGAAGCCCAATTTCTTTTTTTATTTGAATTGAACCTACCTCCTCTTCTGCTTGGCCAATGATTAACTAATATATTTACCCAATTGCCATCTAAACTACCTTTTACAAATAAAATATCTCTTGTAGCATAATCATTAAAGTGGAATTCATCTGTTAAAGAATAAGGCTTGTATTGATAGGGTATAAAAAAAGTAGGATTATATATAAGTGCTACATCAACACCTCTTATATCTCTAGAGTCAAAGTGAATATATTTTAAATGATACTTTTTTAAAATAGGTTCATTTATTAATTTATCTAAAACTTCTTTATTCTCAATTTCAGCTAAACCCATTAAAGCAATTCCATTGCTATATTCAATATTACCAAGCTCATATATAACATTTGCAATATTTTTTGTCTTAATATTAAACACATTACTATTATATTTTTTTAGACTAGAAGGTAAAAAATCTTCATCCATTATTTTAATTTGATTGGTGGTATCGTAATAATTTTCACAATTATAAAATCCCACAATTATATTTTGAGCATCTATTCTCATTATTGATAGAATTAATAAGATCAAAAAATATTTTTTCATAAAGTGATAAAATTTTTTGAAAGTAAGATTATCAAATAGTAGTAATAAAAAATTAAGTATTTGCCGATGTTTTTTGAGTTATTAAAAACAACAAATTAAATCTCAATCAAAAACTAATGAGAATAATTCCTTTCATAATGTTATTTGTAAATATTATATTTTTTGTAAAATTCACTCTTGCTCAAAATGAAGATGATTCAAAGGGTCATTGGATATACGATGAAAATGAAAGAGCTTATAATTGGGTGCCAACTTTGTTAAAATCAAAAAAAAGCAGTCTCAGTAATTTTTCACAGTTTAATGGATATGTATTTAATTGGATTCCAAGAGGCCAGTTACATAATAATAGCACTATTATTGACGGATTAAATTGGGATTCAAATTTAAGCGGATGGAATGCCCCATTTTCCTATGCTGGTATGTTTAAAATTTTTAACTACAAACAAATTGATGAAAACTTTGAATATTCTAATGAAGGGTATAATACAAATAATAGAACTAATTATTTAACTACTAATTCTGAATTGATAAAAAAGGGAATACTAGTAAATAATGGAGTATCAAATGCTTCAAATATAAACCAAGCGTATCTTCAATATGGTAGTGGTAGATTTCTTAATAATTTGAGTGTTAGTTCTTTTTTTATTTTTCAAAACACTCCAAAAGGGTTTTTACCAAATGGATTTAAAGAAGTTATAGGAGTTGCTTTAAGTGTTGACAAAGAATTTCGAAATAATAATTTTTTTGGATTTTCGATATGGCGTAATAATGCAATTCAAGGTGTTCAGTCGCCCTCAGTTAAAGAGGCATATGCATTATCTCATTTACGAAATTATAATCCCAATTGGGGATGGTTAGAAGGACAAGCCTTTTATTCCAACTATAAAAAAAATTCTGTACCCGTGATTTCTATGAGGTATGAAAAGAAATGGTCTGAAAATACTATTCTTAAATTAAGTTTAGGTTATGCTTTTGGAATCCAAAGTTCATCACAATTGGAATGGACATCTTCTGCTGATCCAAGGCCCGATTATTACAAATATTTACCTAGCTTTTGTAAGGATAGTACTTTAAATAGACAATTGACAAAATGGTTTGAATCAAATCCACAATTATTACAGATAAACTTTGATCGTATTGTAAAAATAAATCAGACTTCATCTGATAAAAGGTCGTTTTATATTATCAATGAAAATAATGCAGATATAAGTTTAATACGCGCATCAGCTATTTACTCATTTCAGCTAAAAAATAATTGGAGTACCAATGCGGGTTTCAACTTTTCAAGCGATCAAATTCACTATTATAATATTATTGAAAATTTACTTGGTGGTCAGTTTTATTATAATTACAATGGCTGGATTATGGATGATAGGGTTGTCAATAGTTTTCAAAATAATTTACAAAATCCCGATCAAAAGATCAAAGAAAATGAGAAATGGGGTCCAGATTTTAGATTAAAAACATTTCTATCAATGGGTTGGTTTCAATTAAAAAATACCAGTCCTAGATGGGAGTTTTCAAGTGGAATAAATTATGGAAATGATATTTTTCAAAGATTTGGTTATAATCAAAATGGACTATTTGCAAATAGTTCTTTAGGCGCTTCATCTAAATTTTCATTTCCCTTTTTTGGGTTTAAAACTCAGCTTTTATACAAGTATTCTGGCAGGATTTATTTTAGATCCATTTTTTTCAATCAACAAGAGGCGCCTAATTCTTCTACTGTTTTTCTCGACCCCTCGTTAAATACATTTCTTTCACCTTTTATACTGCCTAAAATAAAACAAGGGATTGATTTGAGTATCTATTTTAGAGGAGTTGAATCAAAGGTAATGTTAAGTGCTTATTTTGAAAAAGTTGAAAATGAGCATGAAAAAAAATTTTTCTATCATGATAAATTTAATTCATTTGTTTACGGAGTTGTAGGACAAAAAGAAAGTATTTATCAAGGGTTTGAATCTTCATTAGAAACTTTATTGTTCAATAGTCTTAATCTAGAAATGTCTTTTAATTATGGACAATATTACATTTCAAATAATCCATTTTATGAAATTTTATTAGCCAATGATCTTTATAAAGTAGAATCTGGATTACTGAGATTAAAATATTTACCAGCTTCTTCTAGTCCTGAATTAACAGGAGCTATTTCTATTAAATTTCAACCAACAAATTCCATCAATATTTCACTTATTGGAGTTTATGCTGCAAAAAGGGCAATGAATTATGATTTATTTAGGCGTTCAGCTTTTGTGTTAGATTCAATCAATAATAAAAATTTATATACAAGTATTCGCGATGTAAATTATTTACCTAATCAATTTTTAGTTAATACCATTTTTTCTAAATTCTTTTCAATCAAGTACGGAAAACAGAAATTATCCACTCAATGTAGTTTTAGTATAAAAAATATATTGAGCACGCTAATTCCCATTTTAGTTTTTGAACAAACCCGATTTGATTATAATAAATTAAATCCTGACAAGTATCCGCCTAAATATTTATATAATCAAGGTGCAACCTACACTTTTGGATTACAAATTCAACTTTAAAAACTCTATATGAAAATAAAAATAATTTTTACTTTTTTTCTTTCGTTTATAATCTTCAATTTAATATTTCTATTTGTATCCTGTTTAAAACAATCTGCATATGCTCAAGTAAAAAGCGGAAATGATACTGATTCATTAATAAGTATTAGGTCTTTTCGAAAAATTCATGAAATGGGCAGTGTCGAATTAATTACTAAAACTTTAGCTATTGAAGCAACTATAGTTGCAAACGATGAGCATGATAATCTGTACAAATCAATTTGCATCCAAGATACATCAGGAGGGATTATTCTTACGTTAGATGGAATTTCTTTATATCAGACTTATCCAGTGGGAACTATAATAAGATTACATTTACAAAATTTATTTTTAACTGATTATAGAAGAATGTTACAAATAGTTGCATCTGTAGATACAAGTTCTGGGCAATTAGTAACTAGTGGAATACCTACCTCTTTATTCTCTAAATTCATTTCAGTGGTTAAAGAAAATAGTTCCATTATTCCCATTTTGGTAACATATAAAAATTTATCAGATAGCCTTCAAGGTAGACTTGTTAAAGTTGCCAATGTTGAATTTTCTGCTGCCGATACAGGTTTAACTTTTGCAGATAAAAAAAATAAAATAGGAGCAAGTAGAAGTATAAAGTTTTGTTCAAGTGGAACAATATATCTAAGAACCAGTGGATATGCTGATTTTGCTGGTGTTGCTGTGCCTAAAAATAATGGAGAAATTACAGGAATTTACTCTGTCTATAATACTGAGAAACAATTAATAATCAGAGATACAAGTGACATTTTGTTTAGGTCAAAGCGTTGTACTGGCGCAGCATGGCTAAAAAATTAGACTCAATGTCTCTAAGGTTTGACAGCTTGTCAGAAATTGGGGTTTGGTACCTTGTTTGTAAGTTAATTGCTAAACTTAAGAACTATGCAAAAAGGTCAAATTAGAGTTCAGACAGAGAACATCTTTCCAATCATTAAAAAATTCTTATACAGCGACCACGAAATATTTTTACGTGAATTAGTAAGTAATGCTGTAGATGCCTCTCAAAAATTAAAAACATTAAGTTCTAAAGGTGAAGTGAAAGGCGATATTGGTAACCTCAGAGTAGATGTTATTTTAGATGCCAAAGAAAAAACACTAACCATTATGGACAATGGTATTGGTATGTCTGCAGAAGAAGTAGACAAATACATTAACCAAGTTGCCTTTAGTGGTGCTGAAGAGTTTGTAAACAAATATAAAGATGCAAGTATTATTGGTCATTTTGGACTAGGATTTTACAGTGCTTTTATGGTAAGTAGCAAAGTAGATATATACACTAAAAGCCATAAAGACACACCAGGAGTTTTCTGGAGCTGCGATGGAAGTACTGAATTTGAATTATATGAAGTAGACTATAGTGCACGTGGTACCAAAATTGTTTTACATATTAATGAAGAAAGTGCTGAGTTTTTAGAAGCACATAGGGTGAAGTCAATACTAGATCGCTTTTGTAAATTCTTGCCTGTAGCTATTTATTTTACCGACGCCAATGCTGAAAAGAAAGAAACTAAAACAGAAGAGGGTAAGCCGGCTGAAGCAGAAGTGGAAAAACCTATAAATAATACCAATCCATTATGGATTCGTAAACCCTCTGACCTAACCAAAGAAGACTATGAGAATTTTTATAAAGAATTGTATCCCTTTGGAGAAACCCCCTTATTTTGGATTCATTTGAATGTAGATTATCCATTTAATCTTACTGGTATTTTATATTTTCCAAAAATTAAGCAAAGCTTTGAAATACAAAAGGACAAGATTCAATTGTATTGCAACCAGGTATTTGTAACCGACGAAGTGAAAGATATTGTGCCTGAGTTTTTAATGTTATTACATGGTGTAATTGATAGTCCTGATATTCCATTAAACGTTAGCCGTAGTTATTTACAAGGCGATCCAAATGTGAAAAAAATTAATGCACACATTACTAAAAAAGTAGCCGATAAATTAGAAGAAATATTTAATTCTGATAGAAAATCGTTTGAACAAAAATGGGAGAGCTTAGGTTTATTTGTTAAATATGGAATGATAACCGACGATAAGTTCTTAGAAAAAGCTAATAAGTTTTTAATCTTAGAAGATGCAACAGCCGCTGGAACATTTTATACATTAGACGAATACAAAAAAGCTACAGAGTCCAATCAAAAAAATAAAGATGGTAAACAAGTACTACTTTATACAACAAATCCAGTAGGTCAAGATACTTTTATTCAAGCGGCAGTAGCCAAAGGATATAAAGTTGTCAAACTTGAAACTATTGTTGATGCAGCTTTTATTAATAATGTGGAAATGAAATGGGAGGGAGTACAGTTTGTAAGAGTTGATGCCGATGTAGTTGATAATTTAATTGATAAACAAGAAAACGTTGATTCGGTTTTATCTAAAGAAGAAGTAGAACAAGCTAAAAAATTATTTGAATTTCAAATACCAGAAACTACTATTACTGTTGAAGTGAAGGGATTAAGTCAGCAGGCGGCACCCGTCATAGCAACTCGTCCAGAATTTATGCGTCGTATGAAAGATATGGCAAGTATGGGGGGTGGGGGAATGACTGCATTTTATGCTCAAATGCCTGACGAAGTACATTTAACAATAAATGGAAATCATCCTATTTATCAGACGCTTTTAAAAGAGACTGATGTAGAAAAACAACAAAAACAAGCTCGTAATTTAGCTGACTTAGCATTGTTGTCACAAGGCTTACTGAAAGGTGCAGAGCTTACAAACTTTATTAATAGAAGTGTTGAATTAATTAATAAATAAACAAATGCATTTAACTAAAAAAGGCGTT
Organism: uncultured Sediminibacterium sp.; assembly: GCA_964637225.1. Lineage (GTDB taxonomy): Bacteria > Bacteroidota > Bacteroidia > Chitinophagales > Chitinophagaceae > Sediminibacterium. The sequence continues at coordinate 13,155 of CAZWTV010000020.1, read as the reverse complement.
CAATATGAACGCCTTTTTAGTTTTAATATTAAATTTTTAAAATGAATTAGGTAAAATAAATGTAGTGGATACAATATTTTTTTCGTCAAATTATTATTGATTAATGCTTTCTTTTAAGTCTAGAACCTGCATTTGAACCGTTTTTGTGCCCTGCCATTCATTTAGTTGTAATTGAAAAACAATATCAAATGGTTTGCCTGATTTAACTAATCCTATATGATTAGCCATATTATATCCAATACCTTTTATTATTTGATTGCCTTGTGTAATATGAAAACTTATATGAGCTTCTTTTGCTAACTTACTATAACCCGTATCGTAAACATTTTTGGCAACAAATAAAGGGCGCATATTCTCTGGCCCAAAGGGCTCCATTTGTGTGATAATTTGATAGAAGTTCATATTTATATTATCAATGGAGATCACTGCATTAATTATAATTTCAGGAATAAGTTGTGCGGGTGTTATTCTCTCTGCCACTGCTTGTTCAAAGGCATTTTTAAAAGATTCTAAATTTTCAAGAGCTAACGTCATACCTGCTGCTGCAAAATGTCCCCCGTATCCAATTAAATGTGCCTTACAAGCATGTAAAGCTTCATATAAATTAAAACCAATTACACTTCTCGCACTTCCGGTAATGACCTCTCCACTTTGTGTTAGTACAATGGTTGGTTTGTAATGTTTTTCTATAAGTCGGCTTGCTACAATACCTACCACACCTTTATGCCAATGGGGTTGAAATACAACTGATGATTTTTTTTGTGAATGGTTGGGATCAAGTTCAATTTGTGCCAAGGCTTCTTCTGTGATAGTGGTATCTGCTTCTCTTCTATCTAAATTATCTTGTTGTAGTAAAGAAGCTATAGTAAGTGCCTTTGTATAATCTTTTTCTATAAATAGTTGTACTGCTTTTTTTGCATCATCCATTCTTCCAGCAGCATTTATTCTGGGTGCCACTGCAAAAACTAAATTAGTAATGCGCATGGGGGTAGTTTGTTTAGCTAATTCCATTAAAGCTAATATACCAGGGCAGGGCGATTCATTTACTTGTTGTAAACCATAATAAGCCAAGGTTCTGTTTTCATCAATAATGGGAACAATATCTGCAGCAATTGCAGTGGCTACTAAATCTAAATATTCAAAATAGGATTCTTCAGGTAAATCATATTTTTTTGCTAATGCACTAATAAATTTAAAAACTACTCCACAACCACATAGTTCTTTAAAAGGATAATTACAATCGGTTTGTTTAGGATTTAAAATAGCCATTGCAGGTGGTAAAATTGCATCTGGTAAATGGTGATCGCATATTATGAAATCTATACCTAATTGTTTGGCATATTCAACAAGTTCAACAGACTTAATGCCACAATCAACTGAAATAATTAAATGAATACCTATTTGCTTTGCATAATCAATACCAATTTTTGAAATTCCATAACCCTCTTTATATCTGTGTGGAATATAATAATCTACTTGCGGGGTAATTTTTTTTAAAAACTGAAAAAGAGTTGCCACCGAAGTGGTGCCGTCTACATCATAATCTCCAAATACTAAAATAGATTCCTTATTGACAACTGCTTTTTCAATTCTTTCTACCGCCTTGTGCATATCCTTCATTAACCATGGGTCATGCAAGTGTTCTAAGGAAGGTCGAAAGAATTTTTTAGCAGCTTCAAAACTTTCAATTCCTCTTTGCACGAGTAATTCACAAAGAATGGGATGTATTTTCAATGAGGCTTGCAGAGACTGCACGGTTGCAGTATTAGCTGCAAGTATATTCCATCTTTTTTCCATTAAAACTTTCTATCTGTGGTGTATCTTACTAATTCTTCTAGGGCTTCTCTTGCGGGGCTGGAGGGGAAATAGTGTAATGTATTCAATGCTTTATCTCTATATTCATACATTTTTTTTTCAGCATATTCAATTCCGCCATAATTTACAACATGGTCTATAACAAATTTTACTTTGGCTTTATTGTTGTTATTATTTTTAACAATATAAATAATTTCTTTTTTTAATGCAGGGTTTACTTTTTGTAATATATGAATGAGTGGAAGTGTTAATTTTTTTTCTTTTATATCGTTACCAGTAGGCTTTCCAATTTTAGCTTCACCGTAATCAAATAAATCGTCTTTAATTTGAAAAGCCATTCCAACATTTTCACCAAATTCTTGCATTTTTTGAATTATTGCTGGATTGTCTGTCACTGAACTTGCCCCCGCTGCACAACTAGACGCTAATAAAGAAGCCGTTTTTCCACTTATAATTTCATAATACACCGATTCGTCAAAATTTAAGTTTCTTGTCTTTTCTATTTGAAGTAATTCACCCTCGCTCATTTTTTTTACCGCATTCGATAAAATAGTGAGTATAGTAAAATCTTTATTTTCAAGTGATAAGAGTAAACCTTTTGATAATAAATAGTCACCTACTAAAACGGCAATTTTATTTTTCCATAATGCATTAATAGAAAACATACCCCTTCTTTCTAAAGCATCATCTACTACATCATCATGTACTAATGTTGCAGTATGTAATAATTCAACCAATGATGCAGCTCTATAGGACGCATTATTAATTTCGCCATGTAATTTAGCAGAAAGTAAAACCAACATAGGTCGCATTTGTTTGCCTTTGCGCTTAACTATGTATTGCATGATTCTATCGAGCAAAGAAATTCTACTTTTCACAGCTTCTTTGAAATGCTGTTCAAACAAGTCTAATTCATTTTCAATTAATTTCTTAGCTAGTTCCATGGTAGCCTGTAATTTAATTCAAATTAATGATTGAGCATATTAAAATGCAAATCACCAAAATTTTGAAGGGAACTTAGCTTTAAATCGGCCAGTCCCCAATGGGGTAATTTAATTTGTTCCGCTGAAGGTACTACCACGCAGGTCATTCTTGCTGCTTTTGCTGCAATCATGCCATATAAAGAATCTTCAAAACAAATACAAGCTAAAGGAGATATGTGTAAAGCAGATGCACAATCTATATATACCTGAGGGTGTGGTTTGGCATAGGGCAAATATTGTGCTGAAGTACTAGCTTGAATATAGCTTCTTATACCTAATTTATCTTTTACCCACTCAATTAATTCAATGGGAGAGGAAGTGGCAAGTCCAATTTTAAACTCTCTTTTTAAGAAAAATTGAAAAATATGTTCCACGCCCGGCATTAAGGTAGCTTCTTGGTCTATCAAACTTAAAGCAAGCTTTATAATTTTATTTTCAACTCGATCAAATTCACTAGAGGGAATCTTATGTTGTACTAACCAATGTGTTACAAATTCTTTAGACCTTAGTCCAGTAGTTAATGCATATTGTTCTTCTGTTAAACTTATTCCATATTGTCTAAAAATTTCAGTAGCAGCTTTATTCCATAAAGGTTCGCTATTAATTAATAAGCCATCTATATCAAAAATTACAGCTAATTTTTCCATCGTGTAAAGGTACAATTTGTTGTTTAAACAGAGTTATTCGAGTTAAATTTATTATGCTATCTTGCATTTAAATCATTGAAGTTCCTAATGACGATTTTACATCGATTAAAAAATATTAGATTGTTTCGTTCATTTATTTATGGGCTTGTAGGTTTATTTACCTACCCTGGACTTGCTTTATTTAATAAAGTAGAAATTGAAGGCTCAGAAAACTTAAAAAATTTACCACATAAAAATGTTTTATTTGTAAGCAATCATCAAACTTATTTTGGAGATGTTATAGCCTTTGTACATATTTTTTGTGCAGTAAAGTGGGGTAAGTTTAATAAGTTGGGCATACCTTATTATTTACTTAATCCCTTTACTAATGTATTTTTTGTAGCTGCTGAAGAAACTATGAATAATAATTGGTTGAGTAGGCTATTTAAATTGGGAGGTGCCTTAACTGTAAAAAGAACTTGGAGGTCTGAAGGGGCAGATGTTAGCAGGGCCAGAGATGTAGTAGATACTCAAAAAATTGACAAAGCTTTATCTAAAAGTTGGGTTATTACTTTTCCGCAAGGAACAACTAAACCATTTGCGCCGGGAAGAAAAGGTACTGCGCATATTATAAAAAATAATAAACCTATAGTCATACCAGTGGTTATAAATGGATTCTGGCGTGCGTTCACCAAAAAAGGTTTGACTTTTAAAAAAGTGGGTACTCCATTAACAGTTCGCTTCAAGCCCCCTTTAGTAATAGATTATACTAGTTCTGTTGAAATAATTTTAGACCAAGTCATGGATGCTATTGAACAAAGCAAAGCATTTATGCTTAAAGGTAAACACCATACTATTTAAGAATTTCTACTCTACGATAAAATACAATTAATCTTTCACAAATAATGCCTTTAATTCGGTGGCATCATCTGGCTTCATTTTTCCTGCTAAGATTAAACGAAGTTGTCTACGACGTAAAGCACTATCAAAAAACTTTTTCTCTTCTTCTGTTTCTGCGATAATTGCTGGAACTGGTTTAGGTTTTTTATTTTCATCTAGAGCTACAAAAGTAAAGTAGGCCTCATTGCTTAATTCTCTAGTTTGAGTTATCATGTTTTGATTCCATACTTTTAAATGTATTTCCATGGAAGTGGTGAAGCTCCTAGTAACCCTTGCTTCTATACATATCACATTTCCTAATTTTATGGGAGATTTAAAACTTAAATTATCTACTGATGCAGTCATACAAGCAGAGTTACAATGTTTAGCTGCAGACAAATAGGCGGCAATGTCCATCCAGTACATTAATTTACCTCCCATTAAATCACCAAATGTATTAGTGTCATTGGGTAGTACTAGTTCATTCATAGTAATAAATGAGTCTTTCGCTTTCCTAGCTTCCATAAATTTTTTTTTGTAATTCAAAGGTACAAACTTGTCTTTGATAAGTTAAGTAATTAGAACAATTATAACTTAAACGGTAAAATGATCTAAATGGGCCAAATAGCTAGAGTCTACCTCAGCTCCAATGCCGGGTGTATCACTTATAGTTAAATGCATTCCATTAAATTGTACACCCCCCAAAATGGGATCTTCTAGATGTCCTAATAAACAAGTATCCATGTCATAGTATTTTACATTGTCCATGGCCATGGCAAAATGCATTTTAGCACTCAGCGCCAATCTACTTTCTAACATGCCACCCATCATACAAGGTATTTGATGGGCTTTAGCTAAATCATGAATTTTTATAGCTTCATGAATACCACCACTTTTTGAAAATTTAATATTAATAGAATGACAAGCTTTGGCTGCAATTAATTTTCTGGCATCATGATGTGTGAAAACCGACTCGTCGGCCATTATTGCTATTGGAGAAGCGGCACATAATTCAGGTAAATAATCATCGTAATATTTACGCATAGGTTGTTCACAAAATTCAATTTGATAAGGCGCTAAATCCTGTAGCACTTTTAAAGCAACTTCTTTTGCCCAACCCTGATTGGCATCAATTCTTAATTTAGTTGTATAACCAATGGCTTCTCTAATTTTTTTTATTCTTACAACATCTTGTTCGGGATCTTTTCCCAATTTAACTTTAATAATATTAACACCTTGTTGAACAAAATCAATTGCATCTTTTGCCATTTGATCTGGCGTATCTATGCCAATGGTTAAATCGGTTTCAATGGGAATAGGGCTTCCACCTAAAAAAGCGTATAGTGGTTTGTTGGCTACTTTAGCAGCAATATCATATAAGGCCAAATCAAATGCACTTTTAGCAGTGTAGTTGCCAGCAATAATAGTATCTAATTCATTTAATCTGTCTGTAATAGCTAAAGGGTTTTTACCTTTTAAGAAGAGGGCAAAATCTTTTGCAATTTGATAACAACTTAACTGGGTTTCGCCTACAATCATTGGAAAAGCAGAACATTCTCCCCAACCAATGATGCCTTCATCGGTATGCATTTTTATAACAATATTTTGAGCATATTCCATGGTGCCAGTGGCAATGGTAAAAGGTGTCATAGGAATTTTAAACAAGAAAATATCAGTAGAAAGAATTTTCATAAAACTTTTTTTCGATAACAATTATAAAGATACTTAAACTCTTAATTAAAGTCTATAATCCTTTGATTTTAAAGATTTACTACCGATATTTGCGATACGAATGAATGTTAGCATGAGCTTATCTTTAAACAATACCCAAATTGCATTTGCATATAAATCAACAGCAGAATTAAAAAAGGCTCGCTTTCTATTTACTTTCATTCAAAGTCCATTTATTGTTTCCTTGGCGACCAAATTAACTCCTGCTTTATTGCATCTTGGTTTGCCCATTAATGGCTTAATTCGTAGTACTATATTTAAACAATTTGTAGGTGGTGAGACTTTAGAAGAAACGGCCAGCGTATCAAAACAATTAAGTACTTATGGTGTTCAAGTAATTTTAGATTATGGGGTAGAAGCGAAAGAAGGGGAAGAAAATTTTGATAAGGTTGCAGAAAAAATTTTAGAAGCCATAGATTTTGCAGCTACTCAAAATAATATTCCTTTTCTCAGTATAAAAATAACTGGTATTGCTAGTGTACAATTACTTGAAAGATTGAATGAAGCGCCGAGACTAAGAAGTGGAATACATGATAGTGAAATTGAAGATGCTGCTTGGGAAAGAGTAAAAGAAAGAATGTATACCATTTGTGATGCAGCACTAGAAAAGAAAGTGGGTATATTAATAGATGCTGAAGAAACTTGGATTCAAGATCCCATTGATCGTTTAGCCATTGAATTAATGGCAGAGTACAATAAAGAAAAAGTAGTGGTATACAATACTTATCAATTATACAGACACGATCGATATCATTTCTTACAACTTTCCTATTCCATTGCTAAAGAAAAAAATTTCAAATTAGGTGCTAAGTTGGTACGTGGTGCTTATATGGAAAAAGAGAGATGGCATGCTAAACAAAAAGGAATTGCATCTCCCATTCAAATTGATAAACAAGCTACGGATAAAGATTTTAATGATGCTGCTAGTTTTTGTATACAAAACAAAGAAACCATAGCTTGTATAATAGCTTCACATAATGAGCAAAGTAATTTATTTGCGACATCTATGATGAAAGAAAAAGGTATACCTTCTAATGACCCACATATACATTTTTCACAACTATACGGTATGAGTGATCCAATTAGTTTCAATTTGGCAAAAGAGGGATATAATGTAAGTAAATATTTACCCTATGGGCCCATCAAGGATGTAATTCCATATCTAATGAGAAGAGCAGAGGAAAATTCTAGCGTTAACGGCCAAACCAATAGAGAGCTGCTTTTTATAAAGCAAGAATTAGCCCGCAGAAAGGCAAAAAAATGATTTCTACATAAAAGGTATTGGTTGTAAATTGCACTATGCAACAATACTTGAATTTATTACAACACATTATTGAAAAGGGCGCTGAAAAGACTGATAGAACTGGTACGGGAACCAGAAGCTGTTTTGGTTATCAAATGCGTTTTAATTTGGAAGAAGGTTTTCCAATGGTCACTACTAAAAAGCTACATTTAAAAAGTATTATTCACGAACTACTTTGGTTTTTAAAGGGAGATACCAACATAAAATATTTAAATGAAAATGGTGTGCGTATTTGGGATGAATGGGCAGATAAAAATGGAGATTTGGGTCCAGTCTATGGTAAACAATGGAGAAGTTGGGAGGGGGCCAATGGGGTAGTAATTGACCAAATTTCAGAAGTAATAGAACAAATAAAAAAGACACCCGATAGTAGAAGATTAATTGTGAGTGCATGGAATGTGAGCGATTTATCGAAAATGGCCTTGATGCCATGTCATAATATGTTTCAATTTTATGTGGCAAATGGAAAATTAAGTTGCCAATTGTATCAGCGAAGTGCAGATGTATTTTTAGGTGTACCTTTTAATATTGCTTCTTATGCGTTACTTACCATGATGATTGCTTCTGTTTGTAATTTAGAATATGGAGACTTTGTGCACTCCTTTGGAGATGTTCATTTATATAATAATCATTTGGAGCAGGCACAATTGCAATTAACAAGAAAACCTTTCCCACTGCCTACTATGAAAATTAATAAAGAAGTGAAGGATATTTTTTCTTTTCAATATGCCGATTTTACTCTAGAGAATTATCAAGCACATCCAAGTATTAAAGCGCCTGTGGCCGTTTAAATTTATACTTAATGAATATAACCCTTGTTGTAGCAGCCTCTCAGAACAATGCCATTGGTTTCAACAATCAATTACTATGGCATTTGCCAAAGGATATGCGATTTTTTAAAAATACGACATGGGGTATGCCTATTTTAATGGGAAGAAAAACGTTTGAGTCGATGGGTAGTAAACCCTTATATGGAAGATTTAATATTATTATTACTCGAAATAAAAATTGGATTAGTGAAGATGTGACTGTAGTTCATTCTATTCAAGAGGCAGTAACTTTGGCTACTAAGTTTAAATACAAGGAATTATTCGTAATTGGTGGTGGTGAAGTTTATGAAATGGCTTTGCCATTAGCACAAAAAATATGGTTAACTAGGGTACATGCAACTTTAGAGGGAGATGTTTATTTTCCAGCTTTGAATAATGATTGGGAATTAGTAAGTACTTCTCATAATGAAATTGACGAAAAGCATAAATTTTCTTTTGACTTTGAATGTTGGAAAAGAAAATAATATGTTATACAGATTTATTTTTAAGCTAATTCAATATTTAAAATACCAATTTAATGCGTCTAATGGAAAAGGACACGGCATTCATTCTCCATTTGTTTATAATTTTATTAGACAAGTATTAAATAGTAAAAATAATTTTTCCGAAACCTCTACTATAAATAAGTATGAGGCACTCGTTCAACGAATAATAGGGTATTATCAGCCAGCATTGGTAATGGAATATGAAGCATTTTCTAAAGATGAAATACTCCATAATATTAATACTACAGATAAAATTGGTTTATTATACCTAAAACAAATAAGTAATGCCGAGCAATGCAATGAGTATTTTAAAATACTTGTACAAAAAGTAAATTCTCAAAGTATTGTCATTTTTGATAACATTCACAATACTAAACAAATTCAAATGTTTTGGGAAAATATAAAATTGAATGCAAGTGTAAGACTAACCATTGATGTATTTAAACTAGGAATCATATTTTTTAGAGAAGAGCAATTGGAAAAAGAAAACTTTATTATTCGCTTTTAAAATATTTTGAATGGAATTAACTCCCCATTTTATATCATCCCTACAAGGTTTGCCTGGTTTTGAAGAACACTCCTTTATTCAAGCACACAAGCAGCAAGACGCTGTTACCTCCATAAGAATTAATACTCAAAAATATTTTTTAGAACAACCCTCTTCATTTTTTGAAAAGGCAAGTCTTATTCCTTGGTGTAAAAATGGTTATTATTTGCAGGAGCGTCCTTTATTTGTATTAGATCCACTTTGGCATGCGGGAGCTTATTATGTACAAGAAGCTAGTAGCATGTTTTTACAATATGTTTTAGAGCAAATTGCTCCTGACAATAATTCATTACAAGTTTTGGATTTATGTGCAGCTCCGGGAGGAAAAACTACTTTATTAGCCAATTATTTTGATAAAGGTTTAATAGTAGCCAATGAAACAATAAAAAATAGGAATTCTATTTTAGTGGAAAATATAACAAAATGGGGAGCTGATAATATTGTTGTTACACAAAACGATCCCTCACATTTTAAATCGCTATCACAATTTTTTGATATTGTATTAATTGATGCTCCTTGTAGTGGAAGTGGTTTATTTAGAAAAGATCCACAAGCATTAGAAAAGTGGAGTGAAGATGCTGTATTGCATTGCAGTGTAAGACAGTCACGAATAATTGAGGAAAGTATGGATTGTTTGAAAGAGGGAGGCTATTTAATTTATTCTACTTGTTCCTATTCTATGGAAGAGGATGAAAAAATTGTAGATCGTATCATGGACATGGGAGGCATGCACAGTATTGATTTAAAAATTGATTGGCAATGGAATATTATTAAAAGTGAAAGTCCTATTCATAAAGCAGTTGGCTATAGATTTTATCCCAATAAAGTAAAAGGGGAGGGATTTTTTTTAGCAGTATTTAAAAAAGAATTCGCGAAGAATTCAGTTTATTTTAATAATACTCAGACTACCACATCTATATCTAAAAAAGAAAAAGATATATTACAATCGTATTTTTCATTACCTGAAGATTATTATTACATCCAACATGAAGAAACTATAATTGCATTAGCCGAAAATTTTAAAGAAGCTTACAATGCACTGCTTAAAAATTTATATGTAAAAAAGATAGGTTTAATGATCGGTTCCTTGAAGGGAGCCGATTTAATTCCATCCCATGCTTTAGCTATGAGTACCTGGAAGATACTACCTTTTCAAACAATGGAGGTAGAGGAAGAAACTGCTTTACAGTATTTAAGAAGGGCGCCATTAAATCTTAAAGGAGAAAAGGATTGGTATGCCCTTGAATATAAAAAAACGCGTTTAGGTTGGTTAAAACTGTTATCTAATCGTTCTAATAATTACTATCCAAATGATTGGAGAATATTGAATTATTGAAATTTACATATTAAAATATTAAATAATTTAATTTTTTAATACTTTCTTTGCATTACATTTTTGTAACTTCGCTCCCATGTTGAAAAGAGGTGTCATACTATTTTTATTAACATTGGGCATTTTTGTCCAAACGCCTTCTTATGCCATTAAAACTAAACCATCCAAAAAGGGGGCAGTTCAACATAAGGGAAAATCAAAAAAAAGCGTGCATAAAAAAGGCTATGCAAAAAAAGGAAGAAGGCATCGAGTGAAACATAATGCTTTTGTTCCACTAAAAAATCCAGAATCATTAAAATTAATTGCTGATAACAAAGAAAAAATGAGGTTATCAGATAGTGTTCATAAATCAATTATACTAGCAAATAATACAGAATTAGAAGAAGGATACTTTGCAAGTTTATTTACCAATCAAAAAAAATCTGCCAGCTTTCAAACCTTGGAAGGCACTGCTGCAATTTTTAAAAGTGTAAGTGGTTGGGAAGATAAAAAGTTTTATATTTTAACTAATCAAGTACCCATAGGAACCATAGTGAGAATTACTACCTCCGATTTAAAGAGTATTTGTGCTAAAGTGATTAATTCTTTGCCAGAAGTGGGCAATTCAATTCAATATCGTTTAAGTGATGCTGCAGCTGCCATATTAGGCATCACCAATAAGACTTTCCAGATTTCTGTTACTTACTAATTTAATTTTATGAAATATAAATTTTTTATTTGCCTTATTTCTATGGCAAATTTTATAATAAGTTGTGCTCAAAACAATACAAGTGTATCTCAAACTATTAATGCGGCTGCTTTTAAAGAAGCTATTCAAGAAAAAAATATACAAATACTAGATGTGAGAACCGCTAGTGAATTTAACGGTGGACATATAAAGCATGCTTTACAAGCCAATTGGTTAGATCAGAAAGAGTTTCAAGACAGAACCCAGTATTTAGATAAAAACTTACCCATTTATATTTACTGTCAAGCAGGTGGAAGAAGTGCTTCGGCTCAGTCTGCCTTAGTTGCAAAGGGTTATAAGGTAATTAATTTGGAAGGTGGAATGAGCAATTGGAAAATGAACGGTTTTCCAGTGGAGGGAAATGGAAATAAAGCACCCATGCGTAATGAAGATTTTAATAAAATAATAAGCTCGCATGAAATAGTTCTTGTTGAGATAGGTGCAGAATGGTGTCCCCCTTGTAGAAAAATGGCACCTATTGTAGATTCCTTAAAACAAAAGCCTGCACTGCCTTTTTATTTTTTAGCTGTAGACGGGGGTGAGGATATAGAAGTTATAAAATCATTGAAATCGGAAGTGTTACCTACATTTATTTTATTTAAAAATGGTAAAGAAAATTGGAGACAACAAGGATTGGTTTCTTTAGAAGAATTTAATAAAGTAATTAGTCAATAAAATCTCTTAAAATATAGTTTAATTTAAGATTTTCTATAGCCTCTTAAAAAATCAACAATGGGCATTCTTTTTTTACCTTCCCATTGAATATCGTTAATGACAACATAACCATCTTTGCAAGCAATTTTTGCAAATGTTTTCCCATCTGTTATAAAACTTCCTGGTTTTTCTGAAGTAGGTGTATTAATAATTTGTGTGGAATATAATTTTACAATTTTTCCATCAATTTTAGTAATAGCTCCAGGGAAAGGGGCAAGTCCTCTAATATGATTATGAATTTCTTTAGCTGTTTTTTGCCAATTAATTTCACAGTCTTGAGTAAATATTTTTGGAGCATGTTTTAGTGCTACATTCATGGTAGATTGAGGTTGTGCAACTATAGAATCATTACATAAACCTTCAATTGTTTTAACTAATAATGAAGCCCCGACTTCTTTCATTATATCGTGCAATTCACCAGCAGTCATCTGCTCGTTAATATCAATAGGAGCTTGTAATAAAATGTTGCCTGTATCAATGGCGTGTTGTAATTGAAAAGTGGTAACACCTGTTTGTTTTTCTCCATTTATGATAGCCCAGTTAATGGGTGCTGCACCTCTGTATTGAGGTAGCAAAGAGCCATGTAAATTTAAAGTGCCCATGGGAGGCATAGACCAAATAATTTCAGGTAACATTCTAAATGCAACTACAACTTGTAAATCGGCCTGAAGTAATTTTAAAGCATCAAAAAAGGCAGGCGATTTTAATTTCTCAGGTTGTAATACTTCAATATTATTTTCAATTGCAAATTCTTTCACTGCACTGGGTTGTAGTTTCATGCCTCTTCCACTTGGTTTATCTGGAGCCGTTACTACGGCTACTACATTCATATTAGCTTTTATTAAGGCACTCAAAGAAGCTACTGCAAAGGCAGGGGTTCCCATAAAAACAATCCTAGGTTTGCTATTCATTACACAAAGTTAGTTTATCTGCTATAATTATGTACTTTTGCCCTTTGCACCCTAGGTGCTATATTAAAAATAAACAATATGCAACAAGTACAAAACGGAGATACTATTCAAGTGCATTATCATGGTACTTTAACTAGTGGTGAAACATTTGACTCTTCAGAAGGAAGAGCTCCCCTAGAATTTGAAGTGGGTAAAGGAATGGTTATTCCAGGATTTGATAGTGGTGTATTAGGGATGACTGTGGGTGAGAAAAAAACTATTCATATTCCTT
>CAZWTV010000019.1:0-23565 GCA_964637225.1 uncultured Sediminibacterium sp. | reverse complement strand
ATGTTAAATAATTGTTATTATAAATTTAACGCAATATTGTTACCATACTTACAATTATTAGTTTTAAATATAAAGTAAAATATGTATCATGGGTTAACTCCATTAACCATATCGTTTCCGTGAGATACGAACTTCGAAAAGAGATAGTTATTCAGTTTTCCTATTTACTTAGAAGCAATTTTGAATGTTTTTGTAGCAGTATTGGTACTTTTTCCAACTGTTTTAGAAGTAACCACAACGGTGGCTGTACATAAAACACCTGAAGTTAAGCTGGTAATGGTAACGGGATTGGTAGCAGCCGTGGTGCTAGATTTATTATCGGTAAAAACAGATGTATTATCTACATCTTTGGTTACTTTAACGTCAATAGTGACTCCATCCTTGGGTAAGGCAGAAGTAATATTAATATTAATAGCCTGTGTACCTCCAATAGCCCCATAAATTTTGGTATAATCAATTTCTGTGTTGGCAGGAATTTCCACTTTAAAAGTAATATCGGCTTCAGTTACCACCGCAGGAGGAGGTGTAGTGGTGGTAGTAGTATCTCCACCTTTGCTACAAGCTATAAGAAATAGAGGAAAGGCAAACAAAAAGAGTTTTAATTTTCTCATGGCTGAACTTATGTAAGTTATTAATAATAAAGTTAGTATTTTAATGAATGAACTCAAAAGAATTTATATACATATTTTATTAAGATTTCCTAGCTTTAAGTCATAATTCACCCTTACTATGTCATCACAATATATATTAGAAGTATCCTTTAACCACCCCATGTTAATTATTGTTTTTCGCACTTTAGCAGTTTACCTATTCATGATTTTAGCCATTCGTTTTTTTGGAAAGAAAGAGCTGGCACAACTTTCAGTGATTGATTTAGTTTTCATTCTATTAATAAGTAACTCTGTTCAAAATGCAATGGTAGGACCAGACGCTTCACTCACTGGAGGCTTGATAGCAGCAGGAAGTTTATTTTTAGCCAACTTTACTTTAAAAAGGCTTTTTTATAAAAGTAAAAGCTTTAGTAAATTGTTACAAGGGGAATCACTCTTATTAATTTATGAAGGTACAGCCAATGTAGAGAATTGTAAAAAGGCACAAATTACCATAGAAGAATTAGAAGCTGCAGTTCGAGAACACGGCGCCAAGGATATTCAAAACGTAGATCTTGCTATTTTGGAAGTGGATGGAAATATAAGTGTTATAAGTAGCGAATTTCAATCCAGATCTAAAGTTGCCCATCCCAGAAAACATAAATTTAAAGGAAGATTAAACCAAAATTAGCTATCAATTCAATTATAATTGGCTCCGATAGCTGCTGGCAAAATTATCTTTAACATTACCAGTTCTTTTGAGCACCCCCCAGGTTTGTAACTCGCCTTTAATGGCTCTTTTGATAGCTTTAAAAAATACATACATCATTAACCATCTGTAAATTAATCTTTGAGGTATTAGCCAAATTAATTTAGCTGGATTTTCTTTTTCAAAAGCAAAGGCAATAGAGGCAATAAGTGCATCCACTATTACATATATTAAAAAGTAAAAGCCAATTTTATCGGCATTGCCTGTTAATAAACCAAATATCATAAATATATCCGCAAAGGGAGAGAAAAAAGGAATGACATACTTAAATAATAACATATCAGGAAGTGCCACCCAACCCAATGACCTTCTAGTATTATTAAATAACATATCCTTATGCTTCCAGAAAGTTTGCATTACTCCAAAACTCCACCTTAACCTTTGCCTTAAAAATTGTCTTAAATTTTCAGGCACTTCAGTAAAAGCATAGGCCTTAGATTCATTGGCTACAATATAACCCGCTTTCATAATTCTTAAAGTAATATCGCAATCCTCTGCTAGTGTGTCAGAGGTAAAGCCACCTGCCTCTAGTAAGGCTTGTTTTTTAAATGCTCCTATAGCTCCTGGAATTACAGTAATAGCATTTATATAAGCAAAACCTTTTCTATCAAAATTTTGACTTGTGATATATTCAATACTTTGCCATTTAGTTAAAATATTCACTTCATTACCCACAATAACCGATCCTGCTACTGCACCTATATTTTGACTATTTGCATGTAATGGATTTAAAAAATTGCGCATGAGCTTTGAAACAGCATCAGGAGCTAATTTGGTGTCTGCATCAATACACACTACATAGTCGGCAATTGATGCATCAATACCAAACTGTAATGCACTTGCTTTTCCTCCATTTTCTTTAGTAAGTACACGTACTAATTTATGATTTTGAAAAGCAAGTTTTACTTTTTCATAAGTATTATCCTTACTTCCATCATCTATGAAAATTATTTCAAAGGCAGGATAATCGCATTTTAATAAATTTTCAATAGAAGATACGGCGTTCACTTCTTCATTAAAAGCGGGTACTATAATAGATACTAAAGGATGATCTAAATTTTTTTCAATTTGTGACAAAACCATTTTATTTTTCTTTTCTAACAATGCCATCATACCTATAATGCATATTCTAATGGTACTCAGTATTAAAAAAGTAATAAATAAAGCAAAGAAAAAGTTACCCCCTAGATAAGCTCCCTCAGCAATAAAATAATTTATTTGCAACCAATAGTATTCTCTTCCTTTGGGAATGGGAGGCATTAAATCATCTGTCTTCTTTCCTAATAAATCGGCTACAGTGGTGAAAGTGTATCCCTCTTTTTGAAAATACCTTATGATTTTTCCAGTGGCATTCACTGTATTTTGTCTATCACCTCCAGCATCATGTAATAATATAATACTCCCAGCAATAGAAGTATCTTCTGGATTACCTGTATTTATCTTTTTTTGATAATCGGCAACTACTCTATTAAAAATAGTATCATTCAAATACTCATTAATAGGAATTTGCCAATCCTCGGGGTCGATACTTTCCCCCACTGTTATATAATTTTTCTGCCTACTTAGAGCAATTGGCACTAATTCCTCATACTTTCCGGGTTCACTATCGGCATTAAAGGGGGCTCTAAATAAAATGGTACTATGCCCTGTAATACATTCTATCAATAATCGAGTTGCATCCATTTCTAAAGAAGCTTGTAGACTACTTACCTTACTCATATCTGGATGCGTAAAGGTATGATTACCTATTTCATGGCCCTCTCTGTAAATTCTTTTAATAAGTGGGATATTATTTTCAGCCTGATACCCTACTACAAAAAATACAGCAGGAACATGATAATATGCCAATGTATCTAATATTTGCCTAGTATATTTGGGATCAGGGCCATCATCAAAAGTTAGAATTAATTTTTTCTTAGTGGTAGCTCCAAATCGTCTTATTACATAGGTAGAAGGTAATTTATCATAATACTCTTCACTAATTAACATGGAGGCAGAATCTATTTCACTTTTTATATATCCGTCTTTTGGTGAAGCAATAATATCCAACACTTCCCCTTCTCCCACAAAATCAGGTGCTGTCCCCGCTTTTATTTCATTAAACTTTTGAAAATTAAATTTACTCAATGCCTTTATGGTCATAGACTTATCATAAAAAGACCATAATCTTACATCTTCTCCACCTAATCTCCATAGGGCCGTTCCGGCCAAATTTGTTTCAGTAGCAAATCGAATAGAATTAAAATTGGTAGCTGCATCCACAAAATAAACCTGATGTAAATTATTCTCACTATCATAATAGGTATAATCTAAATTATAGCTATCGTTATCAAAATTTATTTTGGATTCACTTGTTTTGGCATTGGCAATAGCTTGTTGATAAGTTACATCTGATACACTAATAATTTTTTTATTCTTAGTTTTCCAATCGTGACCAAAAGCAGGAATAGCTAAAATTACTTTATTAGGAGGTACTTTAGAAGTAATATCAGACACCGCTGCTTCTACCCATTTCTGTGAACTATTGGGCCCTGGCTTTGTTTCAGCATGATGCTGATCATATGCCATTAAAATTAAATAATCATTAAACTTACTTAAAGCACTAAAATTATAATCGTTATTAAAAGGTATTACATCTTGTGAAACTAAAAAATCTCTATTATGCAATTCCTGATATAATAATTTTTGAAAATCGACTAATGGCTTATCATTCTCTAAATTCAATTCCTCAAAATCAATATTAACTCCAATAAAATTATATTGCTTCAAAACAGCAATAATATCATTGATAAGCTTTTGTCTTTTAGTAGGGTTGTTAATAATTCTTCTTACTGTCTCACCTCTAAATAAAGTTTTATAGTTATTGGTAAGAAGAGGCATAATTTTAACTCCTGCAGCTTGCATAATTTTTAAAGCCTTGGGATCAATGGTATTATAGAGTTGGTCGGTATTAGGATCAATGAATAACCACTCAGGTATAATTAAATTAACATGCTCAATATTTCTTTGTAAAGAACTAAAAGATTGAGCAGCATCCCAATTAACATAGAATGCAGCTCTAATACCTAAACTATCACTAAAATATTTAGAGTTAGATAAATTTAAAGGAGTATTTGATTGACCACAACCTTGGCCTTTTGCCCATTTATTTCCTATCACTTTTTTAAAGCCTCTGTACTCTTTTTCCAATTTGCTTTCTCTATAGGAAGGAACAGCATCGGTCAAAACCTTCTTAATGGCAGCTCCTTCTAATGGAATATCTGGCTGATTTTTGTTTATTAAATAAATTCCAATAAAAAATATAGTGGCTGCAATGGGCAATAAAAACAAAAAGGTTCTTAAAACCCATTTTGTCCTTTGCCATCTCGTTTTATTTGCCGAATGAAAAATTTGTGCGTTAGCGCTCATAGCTTATCACAAAAGTAAAGCTATTTTGGAGTACATACATAGATAAATCCATCCTTATACTGCTTTAAAAGAGTTAAATTTTTATGTTTTTTTATCTCTTCTAAGTCCTCTATAGCCGGATTATCTTCATTGTTTAGCCAAATGAGTATATGCTGAGGTAAAGTATAAAATTGTTGAAGGTCTTCTTTATGCTTAGTCTCTGGCAAAATAAGTAAGTGTTTTTTAGTAAAAAAATAAACCGCATGACTTGCATTAGAATAAACGGGCATTCCTTTGTTAAATATAGTATTGTCTTTTTTTAATGATAACAGTAAATCACTATACACCCAATCGTCATCACTATAACCTCCAATACCCCCCTCTTTATTTTCTGAATACATAGCTTCAAATTCCTTATAATAATTTAATATTACCCCTACACTAAGCCCCCACAATAAAACTATATAAGCAAATTTCGTAATCGAGAATTTTATACTTTGAATAAAACGTAATAAATAAAAACCAACACTTAAAATTAATGTAATAAAAATGGGTGCAAGTAGCCTATTATTTATAGTTTCATATTTTGATAAAGTAGCCGATATAAGTATAAATAAAGAATAAACTAATACAAAACAGGTCACTATTTTTTCTAAAGTATTATTTCTTTTATTTTTTAAAAAAGTATAAATAAATATAAAATGAATACATATAAAAAATAGTATACCCACAACTAGAGCATTAAAATGGGGTAGTTTAGAAAATAAAAACCAATTGCCCATGACATCTCCAAAATATTTTATATTGGTAAGCAAACTTGTATCACCCTTTTGTCTAACTCCTGTAAATGAACTAGCTACTAAATAATTACGAATTAAATTAAGTCCCAATAAAAAGCTTGCAAGAAGGCCATAAACAAATAAGTGTTTCCATTGCTTCCCACCAATATTTTTTAAATGAAATAAAATGAGTAAGGCCCCTGAAATAATGAGCGTCACTCCAGCCAACCTAGTAACTGCTGCAATAGAGGTAATAATAGCCAACCCTATTAAATTTTGAAACGAAGCTTTATTGAAATAAGAATTACAAAACCAAATAAAAATGAGAATTTCTACGATAAATAAAGTTTCCGACCATAGCATAGAATAAATTTCTAATAAACTAGGGCTTAATACTAAAATTGTCAAAGTAATCCATTTAGCTACTTTGCTAAAATTCATTTTTTCAACTATAACACCACTTAAAAAAATGGTGAATCCAAATAATATTGCATTCATTAAAGGAGCTATTACTACAATATCTTTAGTGCTTATTAAATTTACAAGTAGTAAAAAAATTGGATACATGACAGGAAATAAAACAAATGGGGAATTATCAAACTGCATAAAGCCTTGCCCTTGTTTTACACTATAGGCGGCACTTATATAATATATAGAGTCTGGAGATATGCCCACACCCCCATGTTGTGTTAAAAGAAATACCGCAGTAATTCCCAGTAGGGCTGCAACAATACTATCTATATTTTTATAAAGCATAGTCAAAAATACTGACTTTATTTGATGCATTTACAAAGCAAACTAATTAGTAACTTTAGCTCCTATCCGAGATACAGAGCCATGACAGCACCCACTCTTTTATTAATCATACTAGGTTACTTTAGCCTTTTAATGCTCATAGCTAGGCTCACTTCAAAGCATAATAAAGAAAATAGTTATTTTGATGGAGATAAATCATCTCCTTGGTTTCTGGTTGCTTTTGGAATGATAGGTTCAGGAATTTCAGCAGTATCCCTGGTATCCATTCCAGGAAATGTAGGCAATAATAATCTTTATTATTTTCAATTTATTTTAGGCACATTAGTTGGTTACTTATTTATAAGTTTTGTATTAACTCCCCTTTATTATAAACTACAATTAGTTTCTATTTACTCTTATTTGAATGTACGATTTGGAAATATATCTTATAAAACTGGATCTTTTTTCTTTTTAATATCTCAATCTTTTGGGGCTGCATTAAGACTACTGCTATCAGTAAAAATTTTACAATTTGCTTTTTTTGATAATTTACATATACCCTATTTTTTAACCATTATTATAGTGCTATTTTTAATTTGGTTATATACCCATACCTCTGGCATTAAAACCATTGTATGGACCGACGCACTTCAGTCATTTTTTTTATTAAGTGTCATCATCATATCAATTTATACCATTAAAAATTCATTGCATTTTTCCACTTCCGAATTAGTATATCAAATTACACATCATAAGTATGCTAAAGTATTTAATTGGGATTTACATGCCGGCTCAAATTTTTTTAAACAATTTACAGCCGGTGTATTAATTACTGTGGCTTTAGTGGGGCTTGATCAAAGTATGATGCAAAAAACTTTAACTATTAAGAATAGTAAAGACGCTCAAAGAAAT
This sequence comes from uncultured Sediminibacterium sp., assembly GCA_964637225.1. Classification (GTDB taxonomy): domain Bacteria; phylum Bacteroidota; class Bacteroidia; order Chitinophagales; family Chitinophagaceae; genus Sediminibacterium. The sequence goes on along the minus strand of CAZWTV010000019.1, from coordinate 16,393 downwards.
GTACTAACTTTTAGTTTTTTTATTGCAGCAGCTCAAACATTATTTTTAGCATTAGGGATATTACTTTATTTATTTGCTGAAAAAAATGGAGTACCTCTTTTAAAACAAGAGGGTCAATTTATAAATACAGACGCATTATATCCCCTGCTAACAATGAATTATTTTGGTGCCATAGGAACAGTAGCATTCTTTATAGGTATTGTAGCTTCCACATTTGCAAGCATTGACGCTTGTATAACCGCACTCACCACTTCATTTAGTTTTGATTTTATGTCTATTGAGCATCAATCTATAGAAAAAAAGAAGCAGATAAAAAATAAGGTTTTACTTGGTGTTAATATAACTATGTTTATAATTGTGATGGCATTTTGGAATAGTCAGGGGGCTATCATTAATACCATTTTTTTAATTGCTGGTTATACTTATGGGCCCTTATTAGGTTTATATTTAACAGGTTTATTTACTAGAATTCAACTTCAAGAAAAATGGGTTCCCCTTGTTTTTATAGTAGCTGCCCTATGTACTTATTTACTTAATTATTTCGCTATTCAATATTGGAATTTCGATTTTGGTTTTATGAACATTTTAATGAATGCTTTGCTAACAATTATATTTTTATTTTTGATCAAGAAAAAATAATATGTCAATATCTATTCAAATAAGTAAAAATATAAATGACTTCGATACCGCTGCCAGCCTAATGGCTCAATCAGAGCCTTGGATAACACTTGGCATGCATAAAGAACAATGTTTAAAAGCATTTGAAGGTGAATTCAAAGAGATATATATATTAAGTGTGGATCAAGTACTAGCAGGCTTTATTATATTACAAACACAAGGTAGTTTCAAGGGCTATATTCAAACTATTTGTATTCACCCCGCTTATAGAGGACAAGGCCTAGGTACAAAACTTATAAAATATTGCGAATCCCTCATTTTTAAATATTCTCCTAATGTTTTTATTTGTGTTTCTTCCTTTAATAAAAAAGCTTTTAATTTATATACACAACTAGGCTACACTATGGTAGGTGAACTTCCCCATTTTGTGCAACAAGGCTATACTGAAATATTATTAAGAAAAACAATAGGCCCCGTATTAGGTTATACACCCCAATAATGATGAAAAAAACAATTCTATACATTACTTTTTTAATATCCTATTTTTTGGGCATGGCACCTCTTCATGCTCAAATAGAATTACTTAATAACAAAGTAGATAGTGTCCTAAAGAGTCAAATAAAAAATTTAAAAATTCCTGGAGCGGTTGTACAAATAAAAAAAGAAGGTAACATTATTTATAGTAAAGCCTTTGGTGTAGCACAAAAATACAACGATGTGCACGAGCTTATTGAGTATCCGGAAAATTTAGATACCAGTTATTTATTTGATATAGCTTCTTTAACAAAAGTGGTTGGCACCACTACCTCTATTATGTATTTAGTAGACAAAGGTTTATTAGAAATAGATGATCCAGTAAGTAAATATATTCCTAGCTTTCATCAACCACACAAAGACTCCATCACCATTCGTCATTTATTAACACATACCTCTGGAATGCTTGAATGGTATCCTATGTATTATTTATCTTCTAATAAACAAAATACATTTTCATTAATAGCTACACTGCCCTTGGCTTTTCCAGTTGGTAAACAAAGAAAATACAGCGATCTTGGTTTTACCATTTTAGGTCAAATTATAGAAAATATAAGTGGAGTACCCTTGGATGAATTTATGGAAAAAAATATTTTCAGGCCTCTAGGCATGTTCCATACTATGTATACCCCACTTCAAAAAAATGTACACTTAAAAATTGCCCCTACTTCCATTGGCAACCCCTATGAAAAAAGAATGGTACACGATCCAAGTTTAGGTTTTGTATTTCCTGAAATTAATCCTAGTCAATGGAATCAATGGCGTAATTATACATTACAAGGAGAAGTCAATGATGGAAATGCTTGGTATGCAAGTGGAGGTATTAGTGGTGCTGCGGGAATTTTTTCTAGCATAAGTGATATCCAAAAGCTAGTTGATATGTTAATGAGTCATGGGAAAGTGAATAATAAAAATTTTATCTCAGAAAAAACTATTACTACATTTTTAACCAAGGACAGTTTCAACAATGGTTTGGGTTGGATGATGGATCCTATAAACGCTTTTATGAAAAACGCACCTGCAGGTAGTTTTGGACATACTGGTTTTACAGGCACAAGTATATCTGTAGTTCCAAGCCAGCATTTATCCATCATTATCCTAATTCACAGACAACAAATGGGGCTTCTCCCTTCCGGAGAGTATTATAATGTAAACCCAATCAGAGAACAAGTATTTAAGATAGTACAAGAGAGCTACCATTAATCCATCTTTATTTTGTCAGAAGCAAAAAAAGTGGGATATTAACTTCTACAAACCTTTTATTTACAACCTATAAATATGAAAAATTTAACCCTTTTTACTTTAAGAAGTATTGTATTATTTTGCTTTTTGATTATCGCCCTTACTTCTTGTAGTAATAAAAGAAGTAGCAAACCCTCAATTTTAGTTTTTTCTAAAACGGCTGGCTTTCATCATGAATCCATTCCAGAAGGTATTAAAGCAATACAAAGCTTAGGTGAAAAAAATGGATTTAATGTAGATACCACCACCGATGCCAATAAATTCGCAGAAGATAGTTTAAAAAAATATGCCGCTTTAGTTTTTCTAAGTAGCACAGGTGAATTATTATCAGGAAATCAAGAAATTGCCTTAGAAAGATATATTCAAGCGGGTGGTGGTTTTGTAGGTATTCATGCTGCTGCGGATGCCGAATATGATTGGAGCTGGTATGTAAAAATGATAGGCGCTTCATTTAAAAGCCACCCTGCACAACAGGAAGCTATTGTAGTAATCAATGATAAAAATCATCCCTCTACCAAAGATTTTCCTGATACTTGGAAAAGAAAAGATGAGTGGTATAATTTTAGAAATATAAGTAGCGATATTAAAGTACTTATGAGTATTGATGAAAAATCTTATCAAGGCGGTGAGAATGGTGACAAACACCCTATGGCTTGGTACCATAGTTTTGATGGTGGTAGAGTTTTTTATACTGAATTAGGACATACCAATGAATCCTATGCCGATCCAATATTTTTAAAACATATTTTAGGAGGCATTCAATATGCAATGGGTGATAATACTTCAGATTATAGTAAAGCCCATAGTGTTTTCTCTCCCGATGAAAGCCACTTTACTAAAACAGAATTAGTAAAAGGAACTTTTTTTGAACCTACTGAACTCACTGTGCTACCTAATTTAGATGTCTTGGTTGTTCAACGTCGTGGAGAAATATATTTATATAATAATAGTTCTAAAAAAGTTAAACAAGCCGGTTTTTTAAATGTGTACTGGAAAACCAATGCACCTGGAGTTAATTCTGAAGAAGGATTATTAGGTGTAAAAGCCGATCCCGATTTTGCAAAAAATCATTTTGTGTATATGTTTTATAGTGCACCTGATTCACCTGTAAATAGACTCTCTCGATTTACTTTAGAAAATGACACTATATTAAATAGTTCTGAAAAAGTAATCTTACAATTTTATGAACAAAGAGATATTTGTTGCCATACAGGGGGCTCTATTGCTTTTGGTCCAGACAAATCTTTATTTGTATCTACCGGGGATAATACAACTCCTTTTGATGAACCCAAACAAAAATATGTAAGTCATGGCTATGCCCCCTTGGATGATCGTCCGGGACATTTGCAATATGACGAGCGTCGTGGGGCAGGTAATACCAATGATTTAAGAGGAAAAATTTTGCGTATTAAAGTTAAAAGCGATGGTAGCTATGAAATACCTGAAGGAAATTTATTTCCAAAAGGAACAGAAAAAACAAGACCAGAAATTTATGTAATGGGTAATAGAAATCCTTACAGAATTTCAGTAGATCCAAAAAATGGATTTTTATATTGGGGAGAAGTAGGCCCAGATGCCAATGAAGATAGCTTTGCAACTAGAGGTCCTCGCGGATATGATGAAGTAAACCAAGCACGTAAAGCTGGATTCTTTGGATGGCCATTTTTTATTGGCAACAATTACCCCTATCATGCATATGATTATGCAACAGGTAAATCGGGCGATGCCTTTAATCCATTAAAACCTATTAATAATTCAAGAAATAATACTGGTTTAACTGAATTACCCCCTGCCCAACCAGCATTTATATGGTATCCTTACGCAGTCTCCATCATGGATTTTCCTTCTCTAGGTGCAGGTGGACGCACTGCTATGGCAGGTCCAGTATATTATAGCGACTTATATCCAAAAGAAACAAGATATCCTTCTTATTATGATGGTAAATTCTTTTTTAATGAATGGATGCGCGGATTTATTAAAGCAGTTTCTATGAAACCGAATGGCGATTATGATAGAATGGAACCTTTTATGCCGAATACAAAATTCCATTCAGCCATAGATATTGAAGTGGGACCAGATGGACGTTTTTATGTGCTTGAATATGGAACAGGGTGGTTTAGTAAAAATGCAGATGCAGGTTTATCAAGAATAGATTATAAAAAATAATATTTTCAACTAGGATAAATATTTTTTTATGAATAAACGTCAATTTATAAAAGACATCGTTTTAACAAGTATGGCAACTCCACTTGGCATGTCAAGTATGGCTAGGAGCTTTCAACAAAAAGCAAACCTGCCACCCGCCACTCTTGCTAAAGACGAAGAGTTTTGGAAAAGTATTCGTAATCAATATTTATTAAAACCAGATTATATCAATTTAGAGAATGGTTATTATAATTTTCTTCCACAACCCATTCTGAATAAGTTTATTGAACATGTTAAGGAAGTGAATTATCAAGGTTCTTATTATATGAGAACAGTCCAATTTGAAAATAAAAAAAATATCGCAGCACGATTGGCAGGTATTGCAGGTTGCTTACCGGAAGAGCTAGTAATTACAAGAAACACAACAGAATCTTTGGACCTAGTTATTGGGGGCTTTGATTGGAAACCAGGAGATGAAGCCATTATGGCTCTTCAAGATTATGGAGCCATGTTGGACATGTTTGATCAAATCCAAAACAGATACGGAGTAGTGAATATAAAATTATCGGTACCCAATCATCCAAAAAATGATGAAGAGATTGTGAATTTGTACAAAAATGCAATTACACCAAAAACCAAAGTTATTTTAGTGAGTCATATGATTAATATTACGGGTCAGGTACTACCTATTCGTAAAATATGTGATATGGCGCATGCCCAAGGTGTTCAAGTCATTGTAGACGGCGCACATGCTTTTGCACACATTAAATTTCGTATTGATGAACTAGATTGTGACTATTATGCTGCCGCTTTGCATAAATGGTTAAGCACTCCTTTAGGAGCAGGATTACTCTATGTTAAAAAAAGTAATATAAAAAATTTATGGCCCCTATTAGCAGATGGTGAAAAAGATAGAAATAAAATTAACAGATTAAATCATATTGGCACACATCCAGTTCATACCGATCTTACCATCAATGACTGTATAGATTATTATGAAATGATAGGAGCTGAACGTAAAGAAGCAAGAATGTATTTTTTACAAAACTACTGGACAAGTAAAGTAAGAAACTATCCTAAAATTATATTGAATACGCCTGCAGAAGCAAATAGAAGTTGTGGGATTGCAAATGTTGGCATTGAAGGAATGTTACCTGCTGATTTAGCCAAGAGACTTTTAAATGAACATAAAGTTTTCACTGTCGCCATAGATTATGCCAATGTTCGTGGTTGTAGAATTACTCCCAACCTATATACCACCACCCAAGAATTAGACAGTTTTGTTCAAGCCTTAAAAACACTAGCAAGCTCTTAAAATGAACAATATTTATTAAAATTCACAATTTTAATCTTATTTATTAACATTTGTTCGTTTTTGCGGTTTTCTGCATAAATTGGTACTCCAAAACCGCAAAATGCTTAAGGAAGAACGCCTTGAATACATTTTACATGAGCTAAATTTGCATAACAAAGTTTTATCTGCGGATTTAAGCAACAAAATGGGTGTATCTGATGATACCGTTAGAAGAGATTTGCATGAACTTTCTTTAGAAAATAAATTAATAAAAGTGCATGGAGGTGCATTGAGCAAATCTTTTCATACTGCTTTTGACAGAGAAATGGTTTATGGCATAGAGAGTAAAAACATTATTGCAAAAAAAGCAGCCGCTCTAATTCAAAATGGAATGTATATTTTAACTTCTGGAGGTACTTCCATGTTAGAGTTTGCAAAAGCTTTAGATCCAAATTTAACAGCCAGTTTTTTTACTTGCAGCTTAAATGCAGCTATTGAGTTCTCTCATCATCCTAGTATAGAAGTGGTTATTATTGGCGATAAAGTTTCAAAAGATTCTATGCTTACCACCGGAGCCAATGCAGTTCAAGCAATTGAATCCATTCAAGCCGACTTATGTATTCTTGGTATTAACTCTTTAGATACTCAATTTGGATTAAGTGAAAATGATTGGGAAGTAGTTCAAATGAAAAAAGCAATGATCAAAGCTTCAAAAAAAGTAATCTGTATTGGTATTTCTGAAAAATTAAATTCTCAGCAAAAAATAAAAGTGGCAGACTTAAAAGAGATTGACATATTAATTACAGAACTAGATCCCAATGACGCTCTTCTAGAACCTTATAAAAAAAATGAAATTCTCATCTATTAATAATTAAAACACAGTTATGAAACTACAAAAAACAAAAAAGCCTTATTTAAACAGGCTGCTGATGGTTTTAGCACTGTTGTCAGGTATAAGCATTACCAGCTTTGCACAAGTTGTAATAAGTGGTAAAGTGACGAACCAAAAAGACAATAGCGCTATTGAGGGAATATCTATTGTTATCAAAGGCACCAAAAAAGGAGTCAATACAGATAACAATGGTAGCTTCTCTATTACACACAATGCCAGCGGTGTCATTACTTTAAATGCATCGGGGGTAGGATTTAAAAGTCAAGATATTTCGGTAGATACCAAGGGTAATACCAAGAATATCAATATTGTTTTAACAGAACAATATTCAAAATTAGACGAAGTAGTGGTAACAGGTACTTCTGCCGGAACAACTAAAAGACAATTAGGTAGCTATGTAAGTACTGTATCTGCAGATGAACTAAGTACAAGTGGTTCTTCCAATGTATTAGCTGCATTACAAGGAAAAACAGCAGGTGCTCAAATTAGTCAAAACAGTGGTGATCCAGCAGGCGGTATTTCTGTAAGATTAAGAGGTACTAGCTCTGTGCTCTCTTCATCTGAACCCTTATACATTGTAGATGGCGTTATTATTAACAATGCAACTAATAGGGTAACCAATACTTCAGGCAACTATGATGGTAACAACTTTGTGGGAACCATTGGCCAAAATAGAATGGTGGACATTAATCCTGCAGACATTGACCATATAGAGGTTTTGAATGGTGCTGCTGCAGCTGCTACATATGGAAGTAGAGCGAATTCAGGAGTCATTCAAATTTTTACAAAAAGAGGTAAAACCGGTGCACCAAAAGTTAGTTTTTCTTCAAGCTACATTAATAGCTCTTTAAGAAAAAAGTTAGAAGTGAACCAATCACCTACCAAATTTGGTGGTCCCACAGATGGTCCAGGTGCACTCACACAAGATATTATTGCTGCTCCATTGGCTACTACGACTACCAATGTGACCAGATATGATTATCAAGATTATATTTTCAGAAATGCTTCAGGAACAGACAATACCATTTCTATAAGTGGTGGATCAGATAAGACTAAATATTATTTTGGTGGATCCTATTTCTTCAATCAAGGTATAATTAACAATACCGATTTTCAAAGATTTAGTTTTAGAACAAATATTGACCAAATCATAAATAAATGGATGAGCATGAACTTAGGTATTAATTATACCAATTCAACTGCCAATGAAAAACCAGATGGTCAATCTTTCTTCTCTCCTACCAACTCAATTACTATTATTGGTAATTTCCACAATATTTGGGAAAGAGATGCTAATGGTAATATAAAAGCAGTAGGTGAAAGAGGTAGAGTAAACCCAGTTTCGGTAATGGAAGATATCAAGCAAAGACAAACTACCAACAGAGTAATTTCTAATTTTGGTATCAAGTTAAAACCAATTAAACATTTATCAGTAGATTACTTAATGGGTATTGATAACTACTCACAGGCTGGAACCACTTATATTCCTCCTTATGCTTACAACGCAAGTACTGGATTTTATGGCGGTGGCGCTACTTTAGATCCTACACAAAATGGTTATGCAAGTACTGCAAGTAATAATTTCTTTCAAATTAACCACGACTTAAATGCCAACTACAATATTGATATCACAAGAGATATCAATTCTACTACTCAAGTTGGCTTCTCTCAACAATATGAAAAAAATAATTACATATTATACCAAGGAAGAGGTTTTGCTCCATTTATTCAAACAGTAAATGGTGCTAGTACCATTTTACCTGGTGTGGACGACAGAAGTGAAATTTCTGTTTCTGGTACTTATATTCAACAAAACTTCAAATACAGAAACTATTTATTCTTAACTGGCGCTTTAAGAAATGATGGTTCAAGTGTATTTGGCGCGAATCAAAGAAATCAAACTTATAAAAAAGGAAGTTTGAGTTTTGTAGTATCTAGTACCGACACTTGGAATAATTTAGCTATTTCAAAAGTGATTGATTTATTTAAATTAAGAGCAGCTTATGGTGAAAGTGGAAACTTAACAGGTATTGGCGCTTATTCTAGATTCAATTCTTATAGCTCTAATTCATTCTTAGGACGTAGTGCTTTAAACTCAAGTACTACCCTTGCGAATGAAAATGTAAAACCAGAAAGACAAGCAGAAACAGAATTTGGTATGGACTTAGGAGCTTTCAATAATAGAGTGGGTTTGACTGTTAACGTATATAATAAAAAAGTAACCGATTTATTAATTAACAGACAATTATCACCCACCAATGGTTTTTCTAGCTTATTAGATAATTTTGGTTCATTAGAAAATAAAGGTTATGAATTAATGTTAAGTGTAACTCCTATTCAAAACAAAGATTTGAAATGGGAAATGACTACCATTTATAACCACAATGAAAATAAAGCTATAAAAATTGGACAAGCCCTAACATTATTAAGTACTAATATGGGAGCACCAGTAGCTATTATAGAGGGACAACCCATTGGTGTATTCTATGGAACTTATTTTGCTAGACTTGCAGACGGATCCTTTTTAACAAACACATCCGGTATCCCTCTAACTGCAAAGGGTACACAAACAACTGTAACAAATCCAACAGAAGCTAAAGACGCTAATGGATTACCAACAGGTACTGTTCTTAGAAAAGTAATTGGTAATCCTAATCCCGATTTCACAGGAAGTTTTGTAAATGAAGTAACTTATAAAAAGTTATCATTTAGAGCTCAAGTTGATTTTGTAAAAGGAGTAGATGTATTTAACGCAGATTTCAGAACTCGTCAAGGTGTAGGTAATGGTAAAGTAGCTGAACAAGAACAAAGAGGACTTATTCCAAGAGGCTATATTACTGGTGTTTATGCAATTGAAGAATGGAGAATTGATAAAGGAGACTACGTTAAATTACGCGAATTATCTCTTAGCTATAATTTAGGCAAATTAGCGTTTGCTAACAACGTAAGTATCAACTTCAGTGGAAGAAATCTAATTTCATGGGATAACTACAAAGGATATGATCCAGAAGTAAACGCTGCAGGTCAAAGTACCTTATTGAGAGGTATCGACTTTGGATCTACACCTATCCCACGTACTTTCAGTTTTGGAATAAAAGCTGATTTCTAAATCTTCAAAAAAATTAACCACATGAAAAAGATTCAATATATCATACAAACCACTTTCTTGCTGGGGATTATTTCCCTTACAAGTTGCAAGAAAGACTTCGTTAACCCTAACGCCCCAACCACTGATCAAGTATTTAGTTCAGCAAGAGGTTTAGTAGGTGTTAATATAGGTAATCAGAGAACTTATTCTTTAGGAGGCGCTTCTGTTATATATAGCATGGTAACCACCAATGCATTTGCAACAAACGAAGTAATCTTAATGAACTCTGGTAATACCGCAGAATTTCAATTTAGTAAAGGCGGTTCTTCCGTAGATGCTACAAACACAGTTTTAGCCAATGCTTGGACCAATGCCAATAAAGTAATTTATGATGCGAACTCAGTGCTTGCAGCATCTGCTTCATTGAATGATAAAAGTTATGCAAGCGGTTTAATTGCACATGCATCCATTTTGAAAGCATTAGCCATGGGTACTTTATCTATGTTTTGGGAGAAAGTGCCAGATAGTATTGGGAAAAATGTAACTTTCTCCGATAGAATGGTTGGTTATGCAAGAGCTATTGCAGTATTAGACAATGCTATTAACACTGTGAAAGCTACACCTATTAGCGCTGCTTATAGTTCAGATGCTATTGCAGGTCTAGACTATTTAAATACTTTATACGCATTAAAAGCAAGGTATTTACTATTCTCTGGAAAATATAGCGATGCATTAGCTGCTGCTAACTTAGTAGATCTTACCAAAAAATCTACCTTCAACTATGATGCCGTTAGTACAAATCCAATATTTACAACCGTTACTTCAACAAATAACGTGTATCAAGCAATTGATTCTACTTTAGGTTTACCTGCATCTTTAGCACCCACTGCTGGAGATGGTAGAATTGCATTCTATACTTCTATTAATGCCACTATAAATCCTAGATATAGAATTAACGGATTTTACAACGCAACTACTACAGGTATCCCAGTATATCTTCCTAGTGAAATGACATTAATTAAGGCGGAAGCATATGCAAGAGCGAATGATCTTACTAATGCTTTAACAGAATTAAATAAAGTAGTTACTAAAACAGCTGCTGCTGATCCATTTAAAATTGGAGCAAATTTGCCTGCCTCTACTGCTTCTACTCAAGCAGATTTGTATACTGAAATTTATAAGAACCGTTGCATAGAATTGTATATGTCAGGGTTAAAAATTGAGGATATGCGCAGATTTGGAAGACCTACAAGTGAAATGAAACGTAATTTCTTCCCTTATCCATTTAAGGAAAGAGATGGTAACACCAACACTCCTGCGGATCCTAGTTTTTAATGAACTTAAAATAAATGGATATGTCTAACACTTTTAAAAGAACTACTGAGGAATCCTCTTTATATAATGATATTGAAAATTTATCTACTCTTGAGATATTGACCAATATTAATAAAGAAGATAAGAAGGTTGCCTATGAAGTTGAAAAAGTTATTCAACCTATTCAATTATTAGTAAATGCTGTTACTGAAAAGCTAAAAAATGGAGGAAGATTATTTTATATTGGAGCAGGAACAAGTGGTAGACTTGCACTTGTGGATGCAAGTGAATGTCCACCCACTTTTGGAGTGCCCAATGATTTAGTAATAGGTGTGATTGCGGGAGGTCATCAGGCTATGTTTCAAGCTGTTGAAAATGCCGAAGATGATTTTGAGCAAGGCTGGTTAGACCTACAAGTGTATAAAATATCCCCCTTAGATATAGTGGTGGGTATCGCTGCTAGCGGTACCACACCCTATGTTATTGGTGGTTTAAGAAAATGTAGAGCTGCCGGCATCACCACTGGAAGTATTAGTTGCAATAAAAATTGTCCTGTTTCAAAAGAAGCCGACTACCCTATTGAAGTAGTAGTAGGTCCAGAATTTATTACAGGAAGTACAAGAATGAAAAGCGGAACCGCTCAAAAAATGGTTTTGAATATGCTTTCTACTTCTGTTATGATTAAACTGGGAAGAATCAAAGGCAATAAAATGGTAAATATGCAACTCACTAATCAAAAACTCTTTGAAAGAGGCGTTAAAATGATTATGGAAGAGCTTCATATTTGTGATGAACAAAAAGCTGCCGACTTACTAAATAAATACGGATCTGTAAAAAAATCTATTGAAATGGCAAACGGTTAAAATGGTAATTACTCGCATAGTAAATACAATGATGTTCTAAACATCAAAAAGGCCTGCATTTGCAGGCCTTTTGTATATCTATTTTAATGGAATAATGAAAATTAACATTTGGTAAGATATTAGTATGCCATATATACTTATATACTTATACTTAAGTTCTAGTTTCTTTATTGTAGTAATACTTCATTATTGCTATTACTGCGGCAAGCTTATCTTACCCATCGTAATAGGAATTTTAGTAGCATTTCCTCCTGCGAGCATGGGAGTTCCAGCCACAGTTTCGTTAGCTAATAAAGCAAATAAAATGGCTTCTTTAGCATCGGGTTGCATACCAATTTGTTCAGAGCTGAGTATTGCCACTTTTGGAAGTAATGATTTTAAATGTTGAACTACATGTAAATTATGAACACCCCCACCGCTAGCATATATTGTGAATACATCTTGCTTGGGCACTAACTTGTAAATAGCATCAACAATAGTTTCAGCAGTAAATCTATTTAAAGTAGCCATGATATCTTCATGTGAAAGATGGGTGGTTTTAGAAATATGTTGAGCCTGTTCAATAAATTTTAAATTGAATAATTCTGGTCCAATAGTTTTAGGAAAACCTAGTTCAAAAAATGAATCTTGCTTCATGGCTTTCAATAAATCATAATTAATGGTTCCTTTGCTAGCCATGAGTCCATCTTTATCATATGCTTGATTAAAGTGAGTTCTCATAAAAGTATCCATGAGAGTGTTGCCTGGCCCCGTATCTGTTGAGAAAACCTGATGAAACTCTCCATTAGCAGGTAAATAGGTAAAATTGGCAATCCCACCAATGTTTAGTAAAAGTCTATTTTCTTTTGAATCTGTTGCAATTAAGTAGTCTCCATAAACAGCCAAAGGAGCCCCTTCTCCACCCGCAGCAATATGTTTTTGTCTAAAATCGCTAATAGTAATGATATTAGTATGTACCGCTAAATGATCTCCATCTCCAATTTGTAAAGTAGCAGGCCCAAAATGGTCTAAAGGATGTAATGATTTTGGCGCATGATAAACTGTTTGTCCATGGCTTGCTATCAGATCAATGGAAGTAGAAGGAATACCCCAATTTTGTAAAGTATTGTTTATCATTTTTGCATTTTCTATGGCTATCCAGGGATTTAATAAAGTTAGTTTTTCCAAGGACACCATTGATTTTGAAAAAATAGATAAAATTTCTTGTTTCATTGAATCCGAATAAGAAACAGTTGTAAAGTTTAATAATGTAAAACTTGTATTTTTCCCTGAGCCCTTCATCTCGCACAAAGCAATATCTAATCCATCCATAGAAGTACCACTCATTAATCCCAATATTTTTCTGCTGGGTTTTTGTGCAATTTCATAGAGTTTTTGAATACTAGGATGCATATACCTAAAGATACGAAATGGACATGTAAATACCCCCAATTAACAGCATTCTGCCAATTTTCCACACCCCTCTAAAGTAATTCAAATTCAATGTCTTATAGTGTAATTTTGGGTTCAATAAAAAAGAACTATGCTTAAAGTTGGCGTGTTTGGTGTGGGGCATTTAGGAAAGTTTCATATTAATAACTGGAAAGAAATTCCTGAAGTAAGTATTGTGGGTTTTTTTGATCCTAATAATGATAACGCCAAAGAAGTTGAAAAAACCTATGGTTTAAAGAGGTATATGGATGAAAATGCCTTAATCTCAAAATGTGATATCATTGATATAGTAACTCCTACTCAACATCACTTTGGTGTGTGTGAAATGGCTATTAAAATGGGCAAGCACGTTTTTGTAGAAAAACCCATGGCACACACCATTGAAGAAGGAAAAACTATTGTCAATATGGTCAAAGAAGCCAATGTAAAATTACAAGTAGGCCATGTTGAAAGATTTAATCCTGCATACACAGCTCTAAAAAATGCTTCACTTAATCCATTATTCATTGAAGTGCACCGACTTGCTCAGTTTAACCCAAGAGGCACGGAAGTAAGTGTTATTCTTGATTTAATGATTCACGATATTGATATTATTTTAAGTATTGTTAAAAGTGATATCAAAAGTATTTCAGCAAGTGGTGTTGCTGTACTAACCGATACACCCGATATTGCAAACGTTAGAATAGAATTCAATAATGGATGTGTGGCTAATTTAACTAGTTCAAGAATAAGTATGAAAAAAATGCGCAAAATAAGATTGTTTCAAAAAGACGCTTATATTGGTATTGACTTTTTAGAAAAAAATACAGAAATCATTAAACTAAAACAACCTGAAGATACCGACACTTTTTCTTTTGATATTGAAACTCCTCAAGGAGCTAAAACTATATCTATTGCCAATCCTGTCATTGAAAATGGTAATGCCATAAAAGCAGAACTAAGTAGTTTTGTGCATGCTATCTTACATAATGAAACTCCTATGGTTAGTGAAATTGACGGATTTTTAGCAATGGAAGTTGCCCATCAAATTTTAGATAAAATAGATAAGAACCATTCTATGATTATGCCTAGTTCTAATAGCAATGAACCAATGCCTTTAGAAGATTAAGCGTTGTTTGGTAGTAATAAACTAAGATAGGCGCTTATTGAGTATATAGTTGGCTATAGCCATATCTAATGGTCTGGTTATTTTAATATTTTCAAATTCACCATCTACTAAAAATACAGACATTCCTGCTGCTTCTACCACATTTGCCTCATCGGTAAAAGAGCTTTGATAATTTTGCTCAAAGGCTTTTAATAAAATTTCCGATTGAAAAGTTTGTGGAGTTTGTATAAGCATAACTTGCTCTCTGTTCATTAAATGATGCTTCTCGGCTTCCATGAACCTTATAGTATCGGTTGCCGCCACCGCAGGAATAGCAGAACCTTTTTCTACCGCTTGTTGATAACACCTTTGAATAAGTGCAGGTGTGAGTAAACATCTAACAGCATCGTGAACAAAAACAATACAAGAAGCTGGAACTTTAGTGAGCCCATTTTTAACCGAGTGAAATCGTGTTTCCCCGCCCACTACAAAATGAATAGTATTTTTAAATTTATTTTCAATTAATTTTTTACCTTCTTGAATATAAATTTCAGGAAGTACTATTACTAATTCAATATCATGAAATGCTGCAATAAATTGATCTATGGTGTGTAATAAAATAGCTTTATTTTCAATTTCTAAAAATTGTTTAGGCACAATAGATCCCATTCTTTGTCCTGTACCTCCCGCTACAATTATGGCTATTTTCTTTGAATACATGATGGATGTTACTTCACAAGCAATTTTTTAACTTCCGTTTCTAATTCATTTTTATTAATAGGAGCTGTACCAACAATTTCACAAACCATTCCTCCTGCAATATTAGAGATTTCAGCAGCTAAACCCATTTGGTGAGTAGCTGCATATACCAAACTTGCCACAGCTATAACGGTATCGCCTGCTCCACTTACATCAGCTATATTACGAATATGTGTAGGAATTAATTGATATTGATTGTCATTTGCATAAAATACTCCATGCTCTGATAAAGTAATAAATGAAATATTATGTTTTAATTTTTCTTGAAGCGAGGTATGCACTTTTTGCAAACTTTGTTCATCAATACCATCAATTTGTATTTTTAAACCTTCTTTCACTTCTTTTAAATTGGGTTTAAAAATGGTACAACCTTTATATGCTAAGAAGTTTTTTTGCTTAGGATCTACTGCAGTGGGAATACCTTTAGTAATACAATATTGAATGATAGTAGTAATAACCCTTTCAGTTAAAACTCCTTTATTATAATCTTCTAAAATTATTAAAGAAGGTTTTTCTTTGTTAACATATTCAATAAAATTGGCCAATAACAAATCCTCTTCTTTGGTGGTAATATCTTCTGTATGTTCATGGTCTAAACGCATCATTTGCTGATGACGGCCCATTACCCTTACTTTATTAGTAGTCACCCTGGTGTCTGAACTAATAATATAATTAGTTTGAATACCTTGATGATTAAGTAACTGAAGTAAATCTGATCCCTCACTATCTTTTCCCACTATAGCAAATATAGTAGTAGGTGCTCCTAAAGAACCAAGATTCAAAGCTACATTTGCCGCTCCCCCTACTCTAATTTCTTTTCTTTGTAATGATACAATAGGCACAGGTGCTTCCGGTGAAATACGATCTACTGAACCCCACCAATAAGTATCAAGCATTATATCACCTATAACACCAATTTTAGTAGTCGAAAAGCTTTTAAATAAATCTTGTATTTGTTTAACTTCCATAAGTTTTGACAGCAATATTAATTAGACTTTTGATTACGCAATGCCAAGTAATACAAAGGTATGCCTATGAGTGTAATTACCAAACCCCATAAAGAATAGAATGGGTTTGTATATACCAAACCAAAACAAAAAATATAAACCATTACAAGATATAATGC
>CAZWTV010000018.1:0-23946 GCA_964637225.1 uncultured Sediminibacterium sp. | reverse complement strand
TGGTACTCAGTTTTTGCCTCCGGGTCTTTATTATTATTCCTTGATAATTAAAGAGGGTGATCAAACTCAAAAATTAAATAATAAACTTATAAAATTTTAATTTTTAACAGCTGTTTCTATTGTAACTTCACATTTATATACTTTTAGATAAAATTTATGGGTAAAAAAAGTAACAGATTTATTTTCATTCTCATTTTTAGTATTTGCTCAATTCAATTGACTTTTGCTCAAATGAAAATTCCAATTGTAAGTACAGCTGTTCCTTTTATGTTAATCTCACCTGATGCTCGTTCGGGAGGTATGGGTAATTTATCCCTAGCTATGAGTCCTGAAGCCAACGACCTTTTTGGTAATACGGCTAAGCTACCCTATTTAATTGATAATAAAAGTTTCTTAATTAATTATACTCCTTGGTTGAAAGATTTAGGGTTAAACGATGTCTATTTGGCTAGCGCTGGTTTTTATAAAAAGTTGGATGATAAAAGTAGTATCAATACTTCTCTTCGTTTTTTTAGTTTAGGTGATATCGATTTTCGAGATGAAGTAGGTAATGTAAATTTACCTTCTCAAAGACCTTCTGAATTTAGTTATGACTTTGGGTATAGTATTTTACTAACCGATAAATTAAGTATAGGAGTGACCTTGCGTTACATACATTCTAAATTAGTTTCTGGCTCTTATGGTGGAACAGCTATAAATTATAGAGCGGGTAATACTTTGGCAGGTGATATAAGTTTATTTTACAAGCAAAAAGAAGATTTACAAGGTTTTCATGCAGGTCTTTTACTATCTAATTTAGGAGGAAAAATAAGTTACTCCAATGAAACCAAAAATAAATATTTTATACCAGCTAATTTGGCATTGGGAGTAGGTTATCTAAGTAAGTTAGATGCAGATAACTCTATTGAATTGGGAGTAGATATCAATAGAATCATGGTGCCTGCCAATCCAGATAATTCTAATGCAGAGTCGGTGAATCAATATTTTTCTCAATCGGTGGTGGCTAGTTGGTTTAATTCTTTTAATAATAAATATGGAATGCCTATTGGAGAGTCTTTAAAAATATCTACAGGCCTTGAATATAATTATACAAATCGTTTTTATGTAAGAGGGGGGTATTTTATTGATAACAATAAGAATCTTGGGAATATGCAATATTTTACCCTGGGCACAAGTTTTCAATACCAACAATCTAAATTTAACATTTCTTATTTAGTTCCTTCTGGTGGTGGAATTACCAAAAATCCTTTATCTAACACGCTTAGGTTTGGTTCCATTTTCTACTTCTAATTGCCTATTTTTGTTGATATGCCCACTGAAGTACAAATAGTCAATAAAAGTCATCATCCCTTACCCACCTATGCCACTAGTGGTTCTTCTGGAATGGACATCAAAGCTTTTATTAGTGCTCCAGTTGTAATGGCTCCTTTGGAAAGAGTTTTAATTCCTACCGGTTTATTCATAGCACTGCCTGAAAATTGGGAAGCACAAATTAGACCCAGAAGTGGGCTTGCCATTAAGCAAGGACTTACATGTTTAAATACACCCGGCACCATTGATGCCGATTATAGAGGTGAAATAAAAGTGATACTTATTAATTTATCGAATGAAGTGCAAATAATTGAAGATGGAGATAGAATTGCACAAATGGTATTTCAACAAATAGAAAAAGTAAACTTACTAAAAGTAGAAAGCATAGAAAATACAAAGCGAGGGGAAGGTGGTTTTGGACATACTGGAAAAAAATAATGAATGAGAAAAGTTGTTTACATTATCGCATTGATGGTTATAGTGGCATCTTGTTCCACTTATAGAAAAGTGCAAGTTATTAAAGATGCCCTATCCAAAAACGATTCAGCCAGTACCATATTAATTGCAAAGAAACCTAAGGTAGATTCAGCAGTTATTGTAGAAGGTATTGTTCAAAAAATTGAATTAGCGAAAATTGATTTTACTACCATGAATGCCAGATGTAAAGTCGATTATGAAACTTTAAAAAATGCAGATAGCTATCTAGTTAATGTAAGTATACAAAAAGACAAAGCCATCTATTTAACTGTAAGGGGTGCAATGGGTGTTATTGGTCTAAAGGCGCTTATTAATAAAGATAGTGTTGTGTTAATTTACCCATTAAGTAAAAAAGTTGAACGTAAACCTCTAAGTTATTTGCAGGAAGTGATAAAAATACCTTTTACTTTTACTACTGTTCAAGACCTCTTAGTGGGTAACCCTATATTTATGGAAAACACAAAAATTGTTTCTTATAAAACCAATAATGGAAAATTAGAAGTTGGTTTAATAGGTGCTTTATTTAAAAGTCTTATTATTTTAAGTGAGGATAACTCTAAGATTTTGAATTTAAAGTTAGATGACATAGATCTAAGTCAACACAGAACCTGTGATATATCGTATAGTGATCATGCTAGTTTTGCTAAATTCCAATTTCCCAAATACCGCGAAATTTCGATTGTAGCAAATAATAAGTTGGCAGTATATATAGATGTAAAAGAATATGCTTTTGATGAATCATTAAAATATACTTTTGCAGTACCTAAACCAGGAAAACGCAAATAAAATTGAAATATTATTACATTAAAATGAAGAAGGTTTTATTTATTTTATTAATGGGGTGTTTAAGTTTAGTTTATGTATCTGCTCAAACAAATACATCTAGAGATGATCTTCAAAAACAGGAACAAAATTTAAGAAAAGAAATTGATGAGTTGAATCAATTATTAGAGCAAACAAAAAAAAATAAAAAAAACTCATTGGGTCAATTAGAAGCTATTAGAAGTAAGATTGCAAAAAGAAAATCTTTAATTAATGGTATT
Organism: uncultured Sediminibacterium sp.; assembly: GCA_964637225.1. Taxonomy (GTDB): domain Bacteria; phylum Bacteroidota; class Bacteroidia; order Chitinophagales; family Chitinophagaceae; genus Sediminibacterium. The sequence goes on along the minus strand of CAZWTV010000018.1, from coordinate 21,115 downwards.
GCTAAGCAAGTAAAAATTTTAGATGATGCTATTTATAATAATCAATTAGACGTTCAAAAATTAAATAAGGATTTAGATACCTTGAAATCGAGGTATCAAAAAAGTATCATTTTTGCCTACAAAAGTAGAAGTGGGTATGAATATTTGAACTTTCTATTTTCAGCCAATAGTTTTAATGATGCCATAAAAAGAATTACTTATCTTAAAAGTTATAGACAAAATAGAGAAGCGCAAGCGCATGCTATAGACTTATCACAAAACGATTTGAATCAAAAAATTAATGTTCTAGGTGCAAATAAAAAAGATAGAATTAAAACGTTAGAAGTTCAAAATGAGCAGTTAAAAGTTTTAGTAATAGATCAGAAAGAGCAAGATAAAATTGTGAATCAATTTAAAAGTAAGGAACAGGAAATTACGGCACAAGTTCGTCAAAAAGAAGCCCAAAGAAAAAAAATGCAGTCTGCTTTATTAACCATTATTAGAAGAGAAACTTTAGAGGCAGAGCGAAAAGAAAAAGAAAGGTTAGCAAAATTGAAAGCTACCAATGATGCATCAAAAGCTACTGCCAAAACTAATACAGAACTCTCAGCCCCTTCTAAATCAAGTATAAAAAATTCTAAATTAGGTGAAGTGGAAGGTGGTTTAACTAGTACTACCGATAATAGGCCTTATTCTGCATTAGAAACCACTGAGGAAGGAAGAGAAGCTTCCCTGCTTTTTGAAAATAATAAAGGAAATTTACCTTGGCCTGTAGATAAAGGAAATGTATATATACATTTTGGTGTTGAGAATATTCCAGGAACTAAGTTGAATCGAAAAAGTGATGGAATTGAGTTAGCCTTACCTAAAGGAACTTCTGTGAAAAGTGTAGCCAATGGTATTGTAAAATACACAGGAGATATTAATGGAGATTTAACTGTATTTGTTCAACACGGAAAATATTTTTCTACTTATTCACACTTAAGTAGTATTAATGTAAATGTAGGTCAGGAAGTAAGAGCAGGTACTTTGCTCGGAAAATCGGGTATTAATATTGATTCAGAGGGAGCACTTTTGCTCATGATAAGTAATGAAAAAGGTGTTTTCTTAGACCCAGAAAATTGGTTGAAAAATAGAAGATAAGTTTTAAATTACACTCCATTAACTCTTTTATATGTCCAAATATATTATATCCTTTGATCAGGGTACTACGAGTAGTCGTGCCATTTTATTTGATCATCAAGGTCAAATGCAAGCCACAGCTCAAAAAGAATTTCAGCAAATATTTCCCAAGCCTGGATGGGTGGAGCATGATCCTTTAGAAATATGGAGCACACAAATGGGTGTTGCTACTGAAGCAATAAGTATGAAGGGTTTGTCAGTAAGTGATATTGCAGCAATAGGTATTACCAACCAAAGAGAAACTACAGTAGTATGGAATAAAACTACAGGACAACCCATTTATAATGCCATAGTTTGGCAGGATAGACGCACTGCCGATTTTTGTGACACTTTAAAAAAACAAGGACACTCCAATATAGTTCAAGAAAAAACAGGCTTGGTGATTGATGCCTATTTCTCAGGTACAAAAATTAATTGGATTTTAGATAATGTTAAGGGAGCTCGTGATTTAGCAAATAAAGGGGAACTTATTTTTGGTACGATTGATACTTGGTTGGTTTGGAAATTAACTAATGGTAAAGTGCATGTAACTGATGTTACCAATGCCTCAAGAACAATGTTATTTAACATTCACACACTACAATGGGATACTGAATTATTAGCAATGTTACATATTCCAATTTCTATGTTGCCTGAAGTGAAAAGTAGTAGTGAAGTATACGGTTATACCACTCAATTATTTGCGCATCATGAAATTCCTATTGCGGGTATTGCGGGAGATCAACAGTCGGCTTTATTTGGACAAATGTGTACTTCTGCAGGTATGGTCAAAAATACTTATGGTACTGGCTGTTTTATGTTAATGCATACTGGTGAAAATGCAGTTCGTTCAAAGAATAATTTATTAACTACCATTGCGCTACAAATAAATGGGCATACTTATTATGCCTTAGAGGGAAGTGTATTTATTGGAGGCGCAGTAGTACAATGGCTCAGAGACGGCTTACATTTAATTAGAAATTCTTCTGAAGTAGAATCGCTTGCTCAACAAGTGGAACAAACTGATGGTGTATATGTAGTACCTGCTTTTGCAGGATTGGGAGCCCCCTATTGGAATCAACATGCCAGAGGAACTATTGTAGGTATTACACGTGGTACTTCATCAGCACATATTGCTCGTGCTGCTCTAGAAAGTATAGCATTTCAAAGTTATGATTTATTAAAAGCTATGGAAGCAGATGCAGGAATTCCTATTGCTGAATTAAGAGTAGATGGAGGGGCTACACATAATAATTTATTGATGCAATTTCAGTCAGATATTGTAAATACAAAAGTAACTAGGCCTACTATGGTTGAAACAACGGCATCTGGTGCTGCTTATTTAGCGGGTCTAGCAGTAGGCTTTTGGAAAGATATAGAGGAGTTAAGATTGAAATGGAAAGTAGATCAAACTTTTACTCCTGTTATAAAAGAAGAAAAAAGAAATGAGTGTATTCAGGGTTGGCAACGAGCCATTAAGGCGACTAATAATTGGTAAATTAAATGTGTCTTTTATTATTTGCACTAAATTTTTTACTAACTTAACACAACCTGTTAATTAAAATCTTTCTATTCAATTAAATAAAAAATTATGACACCTTTTATTGCTGAATTACTTGGTACCACATTGGTAATTACTATTGGAAATGGAGTAGTGGCGAATAATTTATTACATCAATCAAAAGGCAACAATGGAGGACTCATTACCATTGTATTGGGATGGGTAATAGCCGTTTTTGTTGGAGTATATTCCACTAGTAGTGTTAGTGGGGGTCATTTAAATCCAGCTGTGACTGTAGCACTTGCAATGGCAGGCAAATTTCAATGGGCCTTAGTACCGTTATATATTCTAGCTCAAATGCTAGGCGCCATGTTAGGGGCTTTAATAGTGTGGATGGTTTATAAAGATCATTTCAATGAAACCAAAGATGCTGCAGCTCAATTAGCCTCATTTTCAACAGGACCTGCTCTTCGTAATATTCCTCAAAATTTCATTGTTGAAACTTTAGCAACTATGGTGTTTTTATTAGGTATTTTCTTATTAAAACCTGCAGGGTCAGATTTAGGTTCTTTATCGGCCTTACCTGTGGCCTTATTGGTGGGGGGCATTGGATTTGGTTTGGGTGGTCCTACGGGTTGGGCAGTCAATCCGGCCAGAGATTTAGGCCCTAGAATAATGCACTTTATACTTCCTATTAAGGGCAAAGGCAGTAGTGATTGGGGCTATGCGGTAGTACCAGTTATAGGACCCATTGTGGGGGGAATTTTAGCAGCGATTATCTATGTACAATTTTTGCAATAAACTAGCAAAACCTTACCTTTGCAGCCGAAATAATACAATATGAATAAAATCGGCAAAATCAAACAAATTATTGGTGCGGTAGTTGACGTTCATTTTCCAAATCAGCAATCTCTTCCAGAAATTTATAATGCGCTTACACTTGTAAAACCAGGTGGTGAAAAGTTAATTCTTGAAGTGCAACAACATTTGGGAGAAGATAGTGTTCGTACTATAGCGATGGATGGTACTGAAGGTTTAGTAAGAGGTATGGAAGTAACTGATACTGGAAAACCCATTTCAATGCCCATCGGTGAAGATATTTATGGTCGTTTATTCAATGTAACGGGAGATGCTATTGATGGTCTTCCACAATTAGATACTACAAAGGGTCGTCCTATTCACGCTAACCCTCCAAAATTTGAAGACTTAAGTACTGCTACAGAAGTTTTATTTACAGGAATTAAAGTCATTGATTTAATTGAACCTTATGCAAAAGGAGGAAAGATTGGTTTGTTTGGTGGTGCAGGAGTAGGTAAAACTGTATTGATTCAAGAACTAATTAATAATATCGCTAAAGGTCATGGAGGTTTGTCTGTGTTTGCAGGTGTAGGCGAAAGAACTCGTGAAGGTAATGACCTATTGCGTGAAATGATTGAGGCGGGCATTATGAAATATGGTGAGAATTTCAAACACAATATGGAAGAAGGCGGATGGGATTTAAGTAAAGTAAATTTGAATGAATTAAAAGAGTCAAAAGCTACTTTCGTATTTGGACAAATGAATGAACCTCCAGGAGCGCGCGCGCGTGTGGCGTTAAGTGGTTTAACTATTGCAGAATATTTCCGTGATGGAGATGGAACTGGAAAAGGAAAAGACATTTTATTTTTCGTAGATAATATCTTCCGTTTTACTCAAGCCGGTTCTGAGGTATCGGCCTTACTAGGTCGTATGCCATCTGCGGTAGGTTACCAACCTACATTGGCAACTGAAATGGGTTTGATGCAAGAGCGTATTACTTCAACTAAAAGCGGATCTATTACCTCAGTTCAAGCGGTGTACGTTCCTGCAGATGACTTGACAGATCCAGCTCCTGCAACAACTTTTGCGCATTTGGATGCTACAACAGTATTATCTCGTAAAATTGCAGACTTAGGTATTTATCCTGCTGTGGACCCATTAGACTCCACTTCAAGAATTTTAACGCCAGCAATTGTGGGAGATGCGCATTATGAAACAGCGCAAAAAGTAAAAATGATTTTACAACGTTATAAAGAATTGCAAGATATTATTGCTATTCTTGGAATGGATGAATTAAGTGATGATGATAAACTAATTGTATCTCGAGCACGTCGTGTTCAACGTTTCTTATCACAACCCTTCCATGTAGCAGAACAGTTCACTGGTTTAAAAGGAGTATTTGTTTCAATTGAAGACACTATTCGTGGATTCAATGCCATCATGGATGGAGAAGTGGATGAGTATCCAGAAGCAGCTTTTAACTTAGTGGGTACTTTAGAAGATGCCATTGAGAAAGGTAAGAAAATGATGGCACAAGCATAATTCAATTCATTCACTCTATACATTAAAGCATGTTATTGGAAATTTTAACACCCGAAAAAAAACTATATAGCGGCGAAGTGCAAGGAGTTCAACTGCCAGGCATTGACGGGCTTTTTGAAATATTAGATAAACATGCTCCTTTAGTAAGTGCTTTGGGGGAAGGAAAAGTAAAAGTTTTACAAAAAGGCTTAGCTCCAGAAACCTATGCTATACAAGGAGGTTTTGTAGAAGTCATCAATAATAAAGCCACTGTTTTAGTGGAAGGCGTTTTATAAAAAGTAGTATAGTTGATTAGATCTATTAAATAATTGTCCCGGTTGCTTTAGGTAGCCGGGATTTTTTTTATATTCACACAGTCTAAATGGCAATTAAGTTTAAGAATATATGAAAAAAACTTTTCCGCTCATATTTGTACTAATAGCGCTGTCCATTTTGGGTATTTTATTTATTCAAATTTCTTGGTTACAAGGGTTGATGTTTTTACAAAAAAATCAATTATCTGACAAACTAAATCAATCTGGTTTAATGGTTTCAGGTGAGATTAGTAAAAAAATGAATAGTGGTTTGTCTTTTCATTTACCAAAAAGAGGTTTAGGATTAAAAGACGATTATCATTTGCACAACTTTGAGGAAACTACCATTGCTGATATATATAATTATCAGGAAATGTACAAAAAAATAGAGCTTGCTTTAGATAAATATGGTTTAAGTGATTTGCGTTTTGAATTTGCAATTGCAGATAAAAAAGGCAATATTGAAATGAAGAGTAAAAAATTTGAAGACGTCTTTTCAGACGAAGTAAATTCACTACAAAGTAGAATTCCCGTAGTACCTTCTGATATCATGGAACCTACAGGTCCATTTGAAACTATTATTATTGTGGCTCCTAATATTCGTTACTATTTATTACGTTCATTATTATGGATCATAGTAGGAGTCGTCTTATTTATTATTATCGTACTCGCTGCATTTTTTATCACTATTCGTTCTTTAATGACACAAAGAAAATTGGTAGAAATTAAAAGAGACTTTATCAATAATATGACCCATGAACTTAAAACGCCACTAGCAACTATTTCTCTAGCAGTTGACGCATTAAAAAGTACAAAGGTTAATACCGATCCGAAGTCAGTGGATTACTTCAGTAATATCATTAAAGAAGAAAATGTACGAATGAATAAGCATGTAGAAACTATTCTACAGGCCGCCCAATTAGATAAAAAGGAAAATGAATTAAATAAACAGCCAGCTGATATTCATGATTTAATCCAGGGAGTAGTGGATAGTTTTAAACTGCAGTTAGATAGTAAGCCTTCTCAAGTAAAAACGCAACTTGAAGCTAGCCCCTCAACCATTAATGTAGATGAGGAACATTTGCTTCATGTATTATCGAATTTAATTGATAATGCTATAAAATATTCCAAAAACGAAATAGAAATTATAATTCAGACCAAGTCCTTGAATAATAAAACATTAATTAGTATTCAGGATAAGGGAATTGGAATGGATGCCAACGCTAGAAAACATATTTTTGAAAAATTTTATAGAGCTCATTCTGGGAATGTCCATGACGTCAAAGGGTATGGATTGGGCATGAGCTATGTGAAATGGGTAATTGATTCTCATAAAGGTCAAATTGCAGTAATCAGTGAGCCGGGTTTAGGCACTACGATTGAAATTGTATTACCTAATTAATTTTAAAAAAGCAACCATCACCATAACTTAAAAAACGGTAATGGTTTTTAAGGGCATGTTCATACACTTGCTTCCACTTTTGACCTGTTATAGCAGCAATGATTAATAATAAAGTCGATTTAGGTTGATGAAAATTAGTTACTAAGCCATTGGCTATTTTAAAGGTATAACCAGGCACAATCATAAGTTGAGTGCTAGTAGTAAGTTTAGTTATTTCATGAGAGTTCATCCACTCTATTAAAGCGCTGAGTGCTTCATGAGCAGTAAGGCTAGTTTCAATAGTATAAGCGTCCCATTGTACTAAGTTGAGGTCCTTATTTTTTTGAATAGAGGGATACATGATTAATTTTGCGCCTAGCCAATACAAAGTTTCTAAAGTTCTTAATGTGGTTGTACCAATGGCAATGACTGGAGTAAAATGGATTGGATCTAATTCTTTACTTCTTACAATTTCTAATAATTGATGCAAGGTATTAGTATTAATTTCAAAAACCTCTGCATGCATTTCATGGTCGGTAATTTTCTCTGTTTTAACTGGCATAAATGTACCTGCCCCCACGTGTAAGCTAATAAATTCAATAGTACATTTTTTTTCTTTCAAAGACTTAAATACAGCTTCATTAAAATGTAAACCAGCAGTGGGCGCCGCAACCGATCCTTCCTCTTTGGCATAGGTTGTTTGGTATCTTTGTTTATCTTCTTCGGTGGTGGCGCGTTGAATATAAGGAGGAAGTGGAATGGTTCCTATATGTTGAATAATTTCAGAAAAACAGATACTGTCATTGTCCCAAGAAAATTCTATTAAAAATTTTCCATCCAATGATTTTAATTTTTTTGCAATTACTTTTATTATTTTTTGATTTAGTTCTAATTTTTTTTCTAAAAACTCATCTTTCCATTTTTTAGCACCTCCTATTAAACAAATCCATTCTACTTTTTTTGTGGATTGCATCGCGATAGACATAGGTTGATAGGGAGCACTAGGTTCTAAACAAAAAATTTCAATATTTGAATTATGGGTATTTTGAAAATGTATTCTTGCTGCAATGACTTTACTATTATTAAAAAATAATGCCGACTTTTCTGGAATGAAATGGGCAATATTATTATAGGTACTTTCTGCAAATATCTCTTTATCCCATACTAATAGTTTACTATCTGATCTGATAGGGGCAGGTGTATAAGCTATACTACTATCGGGTAACTCATAGTCAAAATCCTCAATGGGTATGCTAATGGGTGGTTTCATGCTTCAAAGGTACATATTGACTTGATTTTCATTAGAATTCACGCGTTTTTCACATAGAAAATTGGCTTTTCCACAGCTTTTCACAAACTTAATTATCACTTTTCATTAAAAACTCTCTCAATTTCTTTACTGTATTGATTTTCAGCTTGGTTTATTAGTTGTGGAAAACTAGAACCCTTATTTTGACTTATAAAAGTGGTAAAATGTGTTAATTTGTGTTAACAAGTGGTAAAAAATAACTCTAATTATTAACAATGACAGGCTTTCACGGAGAATATCAATCAACTATCGACGCAAAAGGGCGTTTCCATTTACCTGGCGGTCTTAAAAAACAGCTTGTGGAAGGGGATAATCGCTTTATTGTTAGTAGGGGGTTTGAAAAGTGTCTAACACTTTATCCTATAAAAAGCTGGCAAAGTATTTTAGATAGAATAAGTCAATTGAATGATTTCGATCCAAAAGTGCGTCAGTTTAGACGTCAATTTTTGGGAGGCGCTACCGAAGTGGAATTGGATGCTGCAGGTAGAATTTTATTACCTCCTACTTTACGTGAATTTGCGCTACCTGGAAAAGAAATTGTTTTAGCAGCCGCTTTGGATCGTTTTGAAATTTGGGATGCAAGTAAGTATAAACAGCTCTTTGAGGCTTTCTCTGCAGATGCATTTAGTAATTTGGCGCAGGAGGTAATGGCAGGAATTAAAAATCAAGATTAAGCAAAGAAGATGCAAAATCAACCCAATGATTCTAATGCATCTAGAGCTTTTGCTTCTTCTTATCATATTCCAGTATTGTTTCAAGAATGCCTGACTCACTTAAACATACAACCCAATGGAGTTTATGTTGATGCTACTTTTGGTGGCGGTGGTCATAGTAAGGGAATCTTGTCGCAATTGGGTCCACAGGGCCGACTTATTGCTTTTGATCAAGATGCCGATGCGCAAAAAAATATTCCGCAGGATAATCGGCTTCTATTCATTCCAGAAAATTTTAAGTATCTAGAGCGTTTTTTGCGTATACATAAAATTGATCAAGTGGATGGAGTGCTCGCCGACTTAGGTGTAAGTAGTCATCAGTTTGATGAGGGAACAAGAGGCTTTTCTATCAGATTTGATGGTCCTTTGGATATGCGCATGGATCAACGCCAAAGTCAAACTGCTGCTCACATTATTGAATCATATTCTGAAACTTCATTACATCAAATATTTGAACAGTATGGCGAAGTGACCAATGCTAAAACTTTAGCAAAACATATTGTCTCACAACGTAAATATGTTAAAGTAAATACAGTTCATGATTTTAAAACATTGATAGCATCTGTAGTGAAAGGAAATCCATCTAAATATTGGGCGCAAGTTTTTCAAGCTTTACGAATTGAAGTGAACCAGGAAATGGAAGCATTGAAAGAATTTTTAAAGCAACTGCCCTTGGTAATAAAACCCAAAGGTCGTGCAGTCATCATCACTTTTCATTCTATCGAAGATCGTTTAGTGAAAAATGCTTTTCGAGTATCGCCCCAAGAAAATGAAGATGCCCATCCTTTTTTATCTGTAAGAAAGGAAATTTTTTGGAAGATCATTACAAAAAAACCTGTAATGGCTTCTGAAAAAGAAATGAAAGAAAATAGTAGAAGCAGAAGCGCAAAAATGCGAGCTGCTGAAAGAATATAATAGTATGTCCAGTAACCCAACTCCAAAGAATACCATTAAAAGTATTCTGAATTATCAGTGGATTGTTATGAACATTAGTTTCTTTTTGTTCATCGCATTTATCGCCATCCTCTATATAGCGAATGGGCATCTTACCGACAAAACAATTCGCCGCATTAATTCTACTCAACAAGAATTAAAAAAGCTTCAGTTTGAATACAAAACCATTAAGTCAGACTTAATGCGTCGTAGTCGTGCTACTGAAGTGGAGAATGCTATGTTACCCTATGGATTAGTAGTGGCAAAAGAAATGCCTATTCGTATTCAAATTGAAAATAAAATTAAAAAACCCAACTAAAAATTATAATGGATGTAAAACGTGACATATTATGGAGGGTGTATTTAAGTTTTATACTTATTGTTGTGGTATGTATTCTTATTTTAAGTAAGGCATTTTATATTCAACAGGTACAAGGAAAATATTGGAGAAGCCTAAGTGATAGTTTGCATCAAAGAATAATTGAAATACCTGCTGCAAGAGGAACTATTTATAGTGAAGATGGACAAATGTTGAGTACTAATATTCCACAGTTTGATATTTATATCGATTTTAGAGTAAGTCCTTTACATGAAAAAGGAGGTATTTTATTTAGAACGCATATTGATTCTTTATGCTTGAGTTTATCAGATTTATTTAAAGATAAATCGGCTAGTCAATATAAAGAAGAATTAACAAAGGCTTACGAGGCTAGTGAAGGAAATTATGAACTCAAAAAGAAAATTTCATATAGAGAATATTTACAATTAATTGACTTTCCATTATTTAAATTAGGAAGGTATAAAAGTGGTTTTATTGCTGAAGAAAAAAATATACGATTAAATCCTTACGAAAATATTGGCTATAGAACCATTGGACTGGCTAGAGATGAAAATAAAGTGGGCCTTGAAAAATCTTATGATACTGTTTTAAATGGTCGTAATGGGCGTCAATTAGTTCGTGTTATTGCAGGAGGAGTAACGGTTCCCGTTCAAGAAGGTGAATTTCAAATTGCTCCAGAAACAGGAAAAGACATTGTGAGTACCATTGATGTATTTATCCAAGAAGTCACAGAGAATGCACTGAAAAAAATGATGATTCAAAATGATGCACGTACTGGTGTTGCCATGGTTATGGAAGTAAAAACTGGAAAAATCAAAGCCATTGCTAATTTAGGAAAAATAGCAGATGGCATTTATACTGAAGATTTAAATTATGCTACAAGAGTTACAGAGCCAGGCTCTACTTTTAAATTAGTCACCTTGTTGTCGGCTTTAGAGGAAAAAAAAGTAAACTTAAATTCTAAAGTAAATTTAGAAGGAGGTACTTGGAATTATGCAGGTCGTGTCGTAAGAGATGCCGAAAATCATGGTAAGCATGAAGCAACAGTGCTAGAAGCATTTGAAGAAAGTTCCAATGTGGGTATGGCAAAGTTAGCAGTCACTTATTTTAATGAAAATCCTGAAGCTTATTTTAAACATATATCAAAATTAAGAATTGATACCCTCTCTGGTATTGATTTAATGGGAGAAGGGTTTCCTCTTATTATTAAACCTAATAATAAAAGATGGGGTCCAACCACTTTGCCTTGGATGGCTTTTGGATACAATATTGCCATAGCTCCTATTCAAACATTAACTATGTATAATAGTATTGCGAATGGGGGAATTATGATGAAGCCTTATTTAGTGAATGCTATTAAGGAAGAAGGTAAGACTATAAAAACTATGAGTCCCAAAGCTTATGAAGGAGCAGTTTGTTCACCATCCACTTTGAAAGACTTGCATACTGCTTTAGAAGGTGTTTGTACCAATGGTACTGCCAAAAAATTATTTGCGGGTAGTTTGTACAAAGTAGGAGGTAAAACAGGAACAGCTTTGGTGGCTGATGGAAATAGAGGTTATGCAGATAATATATTTCAATCTTCTTTTGTTGGTTATTTTCCTGCGGAAAATCCACAATATACCATTGCAGTAATAATTATTAATCATCCACACGCTGTAAATCATTTTGGTGCAACAGTGGCAGGTCCCGTCTTTAAAGATATAGCTGACCGATTATACTCAACTTATATACAAAATAAATTAGACATCGCCCCTGTTTTTGGTACTAGGGATAGTTCTTTATTTAATTATAGTATCTCAAAAATTTCTTTACAAACCATTGCCAAACAATTATCTATTTCTTATCAAGATTCTTCTTCTGCTGCTAATAGATGGATACAATTACAAGGAAAAGGAAAAAATATAAAAGCAATAACTCAAAATATATCTGATAGTACTATGCCTAATATGGCGGGTATGAAATTACAGGATGCATTATGGCTATGTGAGAAAAAAGGATTACTGGTGAAATGTATTGGTAAAGGAAAAGTGGTTAAACAAAGTATTGCTCAAGGAGAAACAATTATTAAAGGACAACAAATTCAAATTGAATTAAATTAATGAAATCTCTACAATCTATATTATACGGTGTTTCTTTAAAAGAGGTAATTGGAACTACCCAACTAGAAGTCGCCGATATACAAATAGATTCTAGAAAAATAACAAAAGATGCAGTGTTTGTTGCTATTAAAGGTTTGCAAGTAGATGGACATTTATTTATCTCTACAGCTATTGAAAAAGGAGCAAAAGTAATTGTTTGTGAAAACAAGCCTATTCAATTAGAAAACTCCGTTACTTATGTAATAGTAGATCAAGCACAAGAAGCTGTAGCCATAATGGCACATCAATTTTACGATGAACCCTCTACACATTTAAAATTAGTAGGGGTTACTGGTACGAATGGCAAAACAACAGTGGCCACTTTATTATTTAAATTATTTTCTTCCCTAGGATATACTTGTGGTTTAATTAGCACAGTTCAAAATCAAATAGGAACTGAAGTTATAGCATCCACTCATACAACACCTGATCCTATCCAGCTTAATGCTTTATTACATAAAATGGTAAAAGCGGGTTGTACCCATGTATTTATGGAAGTAAGTAGTCATGCCGTTCATCAACAAAGAATTGCTGGGTTGCAATTTATGGGTGCTGTATTTACTAATATCACGCATGATCATTTGGATTATCATAAAACTTTTGAAGCATATCTAGAAGCTAAAAAAACATTTTTTGATAATCTATCAAGTACTGCATTTGCTTTAAGTAACCTTGATGATAAAAATGGTGCTACCATGTTATTGTCTACGAAAGCCTCCAAATTTACTTACGCTATTCATTCGCCTGCTTCATATAAAGGAAAAATTATAGAAAATCAATTAAGCGGATTGGTAATGCTAGTGAATGATATTGAAGTTCATTGTAGACTTATTGGCACATTCAATGCGTATAATTTATTAGCAGTGTATGGAACCGCCATACAATTGGGTGAAAAATCGACTGAAGTATTAACTGTATTAAGTGCTTTAACTGGTGCTGAAGGAAGATTTGATTACATCATGAGCCATAAAAATATTATTGGCATTATTGATTATGCACATACACCTGATGCTTTAGAAAACGTATTAACCACTATTGCAAAATTAAAAAAAGGTGACCAAGAAGTCATTACCGTGGTAGGTTGTGGAGGAGATAGGGATAAAGCAAAAAGACCTATCATGGCTCAAGTGGCTTGTGATTTAAGTAATAAAGTTTTTTTTACAAGCGATAATCCCAGATCGGAGGATCCTGAACAAATTATTAAGGACATGGAAGAGGGTTTAACAAGCGCTGCCAAAAGAAAATATATAAGTATTACTTCTCGCAATGAAGCCATAAAAGCAGCAGTAAATTTTGCAAAATCGGGTGATATTATATTAATAGCAGGAAAAGGGCATGAGAAATATCAAGAAATAAAAGGAGTGAGACAAGCATTTGACGATAAAAAAGTTTTAGAAAACTTATTTAAAGAATTAGAAAAATAATATTATGTTATATCAATTATTTTCTTGGTTGGATAAATCATTTAATATTCCAGGTTTAGGTGCCTTCCAATTCTTGACTTTTAGAATTGCCATTGCCATATTATTGTCTTTATTTATTGCTACAGTCTATGGTAAAAAAATAATTAATTTTTTAGCGAAAAAACAAATTGGGGAATCGGTCAGAGATTTGGGCTTAGCAGGCGAGCAACAAAAAAAGGGAACACCTACTATGGGAGGTCTCATCATTCTTTTGAGTATTTTAATTCCTACATTATTATTTGCCAATTTAGATAAAGTTTATATCCGCTTAATGATTTTATGTACTGTTTGGTTAGGTCTCATTGGTTTTTTAGATGATTACTTTAAAATTAAAGCAAGAAAGCAATCTCAGGCACAAGGGGGTACGTATAAAAAACAAAATAGTGATGGTTTGGCAGGTGTATCTAAAATTATTGGACAATTAGGACTAGGTATAATTATAGGAGTGACCTTATATTTTAGTAATGCAGTTACTGTAGAACGGGAAATCGTTGCTTCTTCTATTTCGGAAAGTTTACAAAAAGGAGAGAAAGTTGCAAAAGGGGCTGATATCGTTGTGAGAAAAATTAATGGGGTCGAAAGACGTTTTGTAAAAGTTAAAACACCTATAACCACTATTCCATTTGTAAAAAATCATGAGTTTAACTACTCTAAAATCATAAGTTGGATAGGTCCTGGAGCAGAAAAGTATACTTGGGTAGTATATATTCTTATTGTCACTTTTATTATTACTGCAGTCTCTAATGGAGCCAATTTAACGGATGGATTAGATGGATTAGCGGCAGGAGTATCAGCTATCATTGGGGCTGCACTAGGCGTCTTTGTTTATGTAAGTGGTAACTATGTTTTTGCCGATTATTTAAATGTAATGTACATACCCAATTTAGGCGAATTATCCATTTTCGTAGGTGCATTTGTTGGAGCTTGTATAGGATTCTTATGGTACAATGCCTATCCAGCACAGGTTTTTATGGGAGATACAGGAAGTTTAGCATTAGGAGGAATTATTGCTTCTCTTGCCATTATAGTAAGAAAAGAATTATTAATTCCCATTTTCTGTGGTGTGTTTTTAATTGAAAATTTATCGGTTATTATTCAAGTGAGTTATTTTAAATACACTAAGAAAAAATATGGAGAAGGGAAAAGAGTGTTTTTAATGAGCCCCTTACATCATCATTATCAAAAAAAAGGATTTCATGAAAGTAAGATTGCAGTTCGTTTCTGGATTATTACCATCTTATTAGTAGTGGCTTCCATAGTAACCTTGAAAACAAGATAATACATTGGCAAAGAAATTAGTCATATTAGGAGCAGGGGAAAGTGGAATAGGTACCGCATTATTAGCCAAGCAAAAAGGTTATGAAGTTTTTGTGTCAGATAGTGGAGTCATAAAAGCTCATTTCCAAAAAGAGTTAGATGCTAATAACATAGAATATGAAGTGGGATCTCATAGTGTTGAAAGAATATTAGCAGCTGATGAGGTAATGAAAAGTCCAGGTATATCAGAAAAAAATGAAATGGTAAAAGCCGTTAGAGCAAAAGGCATACCTGTGGTAAGTGAAATTGAATTTGGATTTAGATATAAAGGAACTAGCAAAATTGCAGCTATTACCGGAAGTAATGGAAAAAGTACAACTACTGCATTATTGTATCATATCTGTACATTGGTTAATGATGATGTTGCAATGGTAGGTAATATCGGATATTCTTTTGCTAGGCAAATTGCACTAGCACCAAAGTCTTTATATATTATCGAAGTAAGCTCTTTTCAATTAGATGATATAAAATATTTCAAACCTGAAATTGCAATATTATTAAATATAACAGAAGATCATTTAGATAGATATAATCATCAGTTTGAAAATTACATAAGAAGCAAATTTAGAATTATTGAAAATCAGACACCAGAAGATTATTTTATCTATTGTATAGATGATGAAACCATCGTAAAACATTTAGAACTACTAACCATTAATACTAACCCACTACCATTTTCTATGAAACAAGAAGTAAAAAAAGGAGGCTACATCAAAAACGATCAAATGATGTTAAAAATCCAAGAAGAACGAGTAACTATGAGTATTTATGATTTTGCTTTAAAAGGAAAGCATAATGCTTATAACACAATGGCTGCAAGTATTGCAGCAACTACCTTAGGTATCAGAAAAGAAAAAATTCGTGAAGCAGTAAGCAATTTCCATAGTCTAGAACATAGAATGGAATTTGTAGCAACTGTGAGAGGCGTTGATTTCATTAATGATAGTAAGGCAACCAATGTAAATAGTACCTGGTATGCTCTTGAGAGTATGCAAAAAAGTACTGTTTTAATTTTAGGAGGTGTAGACAAAGGAAACGATTATGAATTAATCGCTGACCTAGTAAAAGAAAAAGTAAAAGCGATAGTTTGTATGGGGGTGGACAATAAAAAAATTATTGCATTTTTCAAGGATAAAGTAAAAACTATAGTAGAAGTGGATAGTGCAAAAAAAGCGGTAAATGCTTCTTTTAAATTAGCGGAAAAGGGGGATTTGGTTTTAATGAGCCCTGCCTGTGCAAGTTTTGATTTATTTAAAAATTATGAAGACAGAGGTCGTCAATTTAAAGAGTCTGTAAAAGAATTATAATTTATGTTTAACGAAACTACAGACAAGTTATTTGCACAAATGCCTACGATTGGAGGCATGAAGGAGCATTTAGATCAAAGAACTCGAGGAGATAAATATATATGGGGGTTAGTCATTGTATTATCTCTTATTTCTATTATGGTAGTGTATAGTGCTACTGGTTCCTTGGCCTATAAAATGTATCGTGGAAATACGAGTGTATATTTGTTTAAACAAGTAGCTTTTACTTTAGTAGGATTACTTGTTATTTTTGGTTTACATCGAGTCAACTATACCTTTTTTTCAAAAATTGCTACTATTTTATTCTTATTTTCCATTCCATTATTAATTTATACTTTGTTTTTTGGTGCTAAGATTAATGAAGGAAGTAGATGGATCAAATTACCTATTATTAATTTAACTATTCAGACAAGTGATTTAGCCAAGTTGGCTTTATTTATGTATTTGTCTAAAATGTTAAGTAAAAAGCAGGAAGTTATTAAAGATTTTAAAAATGGATTTTTACCTGTAATCATTCCAGTTTTAATTATTTGTGCATTAATCATGCCAGCCAACCTTTCTAATGCACTATTAACTGGAGCTACTTCATTACTTTTAATGTTCATTGGTAGAATTAGTATCAAACATATTTTATTAACCATTCTTGTGGCAATGATTCCAGTAGTCATTATTATAAGTGTAGCCATGGCCACTCATTCTAATAAAACGGTAGAAGGTAGTCCGGTGGTAGCAGAAAAAATGAAAGGATTTGGTCGTTTTGGTACATGGGTAAGTAGAGTGCAGGATTTTATGTATGCCAAAGACAATGAAGTACCCTATCAAGTTCAACAAGCAAAAATTGCGATTGCCAATGGAGGTATTTTTATGGGATTAGGTCCTGGAAATAGTAGACAAAGAAATTTTCTTCCACAAGCCTATAATGATTTCATTTATGCGGTCATCATTGAAGAATACGGTTTACTTGGTGGCGCTTTTATCATTTTTATATATATCGTTTTTTTATTTAGATGTATAAGAATATTTAGAAAATGTCCCTATGCTTTTGGCGCATTTTTGGCCTTAGGTTTAAGTTTCACTTTAATTATACAAGCCATTGCCAACATGGCTGTAAATGTAAATATAGTTCCTGTAACAGGCGTCACTTTGCCCTTGGTGAGTATGGGTGGAAGTTCTTTCATATTTACCTGTTGTTCGATAGGTCTTATTTTAAGTGTGGCTAGAAACGTAGAGCAAATGGAAGGAAAAGCACCTGAAGAAACAGAAATTCAAATTCCCATAGAAAACGAAAATATAGATATAGAAAAAAATGTCATTGAAGCCAAAGCATAATTTATTACGCATTATTATTGCAGGTGGAGGAACGGGTGGTCATATTTTTCCAGCCATTGCTGTAGCACAGGCTATAAAACAACTAGCCCCTCATTCTTCAATATTATTTGTTGGTGCTTTGGGTAAAATGGAAATGGAAAAAGTACCACAAGCTGGATTTAGCATTCAAGGAATTACCATTGCTGGTTATAATCGATCTCAAGTATTCAAAAATATTTTATTACCCTGGAAATTAATAAAAAGTTTTTTTCAAGTGAATGCAATTTTTAATTCTTTTAAACCTAATGCTGTTTTGGGTGTAGGAGGATATGCTAGTTTTCCAGTTTTAAAATATGCACAAGTAAAAAACATAGCCACTTATATTCATGAGTCAAATGCATTTGCAGGTAAAGCCAACAAGTGGTTAGCCAAAAATGCAGTTAAAATATTTACTGGCACCAGTGGAATGGAAAAATATTTTCCATCAACAAAGATTTTAGTGACAGGCAATCCCATTAGAAAAAATATTATTGAAAATAGTTACACGAAAGAAACTGCATTACATTTTTTTAATTTAGATGCTACCAAAAAAACTATTTTAATTGTAGGGGGTAGTTTAGGTGCCAGCTCAATCAATAAAGCAATTGAAAAGAATTTACGATACTTTTTTGAAAATAATATTCAATTAATTTGGCAAACAGGAAAGCCAAATGCAGCAGAATATATGCAATCAGGTCATAGTTACAATAATGTATTTGTACAATCTTTTATAGATAATATGAGTGCTGCCTATACGGCTGCCGATGTGGTTATTAGTAGGTCTGGTGCTATGGCAGTTGCTGAAATTTGCATCACTGCTAAACCCGCGGTGTTTGTTCCTTATCCTTTTGCTGCAGAAGACCATCAAACTTTTAATGCGATGGCATTGGTTCATCAAAATGCAGCTTTGATTGTAAAGGATAACAAAGTTAATACAGATTTAGTGCCGACAGTTATGAACTTATTAGAAAATGAAAAACAAATTCTAGAGATTAAGAACAATATTAAAGTATTTGCTTTTAGTGATGCGGATGTTGTAATTGCCAAAGAAATTTTGAAATTAATAAATGAATAGAAAAAATGAATCCATTAAAAAATTGTAAACATATTTATTTTATTGGAATCGGGGGTATTGGTATGAGTGCATTGGCAAGGTATTTTAATAAACAAGGAGTTGTAGTAAGTGGCTATGATAAAACTCCCACTCTTTTAACAGACGCTTTAATACAAGAAGGCATACAAATTCATTTTGAAGACGATTTATCTAAAATTGACAAAGAAGCTGCCGTGATTGTATATACCCCTGCTATACCTTCCGACCACGGTGAACTTAATTATTACAAAGACAATGGTTATTTGGTAGTGAAGAGAAGTGATGTACTTCAGTGGATCACTGAAAATGCATTTACAATAGCTATTGCTGGAACTCATGGTAAAACCACAACTACTTCGATGACAGCGCATATACTAAGACATTCAGGTTATGGTTGCAATGCTTTTTTAGGTGGAATTGCATCTAATTATGGTACTAATTTTTGGAGTCATGAAAAAAATGTTGTGGTAGTAGAAGCCGATGAATATGATCGTAGTTTTTTAAAATTAGCTCCCAATATTGCAGTTATAACTGCTGTAGATCCCGATCATTTAGATATTTATGGAACAGCCCAAGAAGTGATAAAAGCATTTGGTGAATTTTCAGATAAAATTAAATCTGGGGGGGTGCTTATTAAAAAATGGAACACTGCATTTAATACCCTAACGCATAATAAAACGGTACTTACTTATGATTACCATAATGAGAAAGCATCTTATCATACTATAAATTTAAAAGTAGTAGAAGGTTCATATCAATTTGATCTGGTACACCCTGCTGGTATATGTAAAAATATTGTATTGAATATGGGAGGGTTGCATAACGTAGAAAATGTAAGTGCAGCAATTGCTATTGCTTTACAATTAAAAATTGATGAAGTCAAAATTAGAGAAGCAGTGGCAAGTTTTGCTGGTGTTAAAAGACGTTTTGAATTTAAAGTAAAAACGTCTAAAAAAGTATTAATTGACGATTATGCACACCATCCTGAGGAATTGAATGCCTTAATTAGTGGTGTGAGAAGTTTATATCCTAATGAAAAAATGGTATTGGTATTTCAACCCCATTTATATAGCAGAACCAAGGATCAATGTGAAGGTTTTGTGGAGACCTTGGATAAAGCAGATGAAGTTATTTTATTACCTATCTATCCCGCTAGAGAATTGCCCATGGAAGGTGTGAATAGTCAAATGCTATTGGATAAAATGAAGTTGAAACATAAGAAATTAATGTCAAAAGAAGAATTATTTGCATGGGCCGAAAGTACGCAGGATAAACTTATTGTTATGGCTGGGGCAGGAGATATTGATAATTGTATATTAAAAATCCAAGATATTTTAACACAATCATAATGTAAATCACCTACATGAAAAAATGGCAAATTATATTAGTTAAAGTGCTTTGGAGTATGGCTGGTGCCGCACTTATTTTTTTATTAGTGGTTTCCTGGAGAGCTAAAGAAGAAAAAAAGTGTAGTACGATTCAAATTGAATTAGTCGGTGAAAATACAGCAGCTTTATTTATGGATGAAAAGGAAATTTTACAAATTATAAATACTAAAGGAGTAAAAGAAGGGCTGCCAATTGGTGAAGTAAATTTGAATGTGCTTGAGAAAAATTTACAAACTATTCGTTGGGTAAAAAATGCAGAAATATTTTTAGATAACCAGCAAAATTTAAAAGTAAAAATTGAGCAACGTATTCCTATTGCTCGCATTTTTACTACTTCTGGAAATTCATTTTATATAGATAAAGAAGGCTTGAGATTACCTTTAAAACAACTCACTGTACTACGTTTGCCAGTATTTACCAATTTCCCTTCTGATCAAGAAAAATTATCTAAACCCGATAGTCTATTGTTAAATGACGTTTTACATTTTACAAACACATTACAAACTGATTCGTTTTTTTTAGCTCAAACGGCACAAGTAAATATTGCATCAAATGGTGATTTTGAACTCATACCAACTGTGGGAGATCATATAGTTTTAATTGGATCTACAGAAAATTTAGAAGATAAATTAAATAGATTATACACTTTCTATAAAAAAGTATGGGTTCAAAGTGGATTGAACGCTTATCAAGTAATAGATTGTCGTTTTGATCATCAGATTGTAGCACTAAAAAAAGGAATGCAGCCCATCCAGTTTTCGAATTTTGATGTGCCCATGAAGGACACTATTGTCAAGCAAGAGATAAAGGTAGAATCCATATCGAAACAAAAAACTGCTAGTTTGCCAAGTGCTACAAATTCTAAGAATACAAACAAAATGGGATCTCCAAAGGATCCAAAAAATGACCTACAAAAGTCCTCCGTTACACCTTTAAAATCAGGCCCAAAAAAGGGAGCGAAAATACTTACTAAAACAAGTCTAAAAACAGACAATAAATTAAAATCAAAAACGTTAATTAAACAGAAGCCGTCTGCCAAAGCTGTAATGCCCAAGAAGCCTGCTTCTAACAACAACTAAAAAACAACAAAATGAGTCAGCACGAATCAC